>NZ_WUJP01000916.1 GCF_009806515.1 Geminicoccus flavidas
GATCCGCATGAACATGCGCCGGTCCTCCCGTTCCTGGCCATGAAGGTCACAGAACGAGAGCGACCGGATTTCTCCCCGATCGAGGTCGCAGTCGGCCCGTCAGGCGTAGCGCGACAGCGCCAAGTCCGCCGTGTCGATGTCGGGTCGGCGACCAGAGATCTGGTCGGCCACGACCTTGGCTGAGCCGCAAGCCATGGTCCAGCCGAGCGTACCGTGGCCGGTGTTCAGCCACAGGTTCGCGTAGCGCGCCTTGCCGATCACCGGGGTGCTGTCCGGGGTCATCGGCCGGAGCCCGCACCAGAAGCTGGCCTTGCCGTAGTCGGCACCGGCCGGGAACAGGTCGCCCACCGAGTTCTCCAGCGTGGCGCGCCGGCCCAGCCGCAACGCCAGGTCGAACCCGGTGACCTCGGCGGTGCCGCCGACCCGGATCCGGTTGCCCAGCCGGGTGATCGCGACCTTGTAGGTCTCGTCCATCACCGTCGATTCCGGCGCTCCGGAGGGGTCGGTGATCTCGGCGGTGAGGGAATAGCCCTTGACCGGGTATACCGGCAGGTGGACGCCATGGCGGCGCAAGAGGAAGGGCGAGTAGCTGCCGAGTGCCAGGACATAGGCGTCGCCGCTGACCCGCTCCTTGGGCGTGCGCACGCCCACCACCTTACGGCCATCGGCCTCGATGCCCTCGATCGGCGTGGCGTAGCGGAACTCGACCCCGCGGCTTGCCGCCATCTCGGCGAGCTTGGTCGTGAACATCTGACAGTCGCCGGTCTCGTCGCCCGGCAGGCGCAGCCCGCCCACATACTTGCCCTGGACCCTCGCCAGGGCCGGCTCCACGCGGATGCAGCCGGCCACGTCCAGCACCTCATAAGGCACGCCCGCGTCCTGCAGCGCGATCACGTCGTCGCCGATGCTGTCCAGGAGCTGCTGGGTGCGGAACAGCTGCAGCGTGCCCTGCATGCGCTCGTCATAGGTGATGCCGGTATCGGCGCGCAGCTGCACCATCACGTCGCGGCTGTACTCGGCGAGCCTGAGCATCCGGCTCTTGTTCAGGAGGTAGCGCTTCTCCGTGCAGTTGCGCAGCATGCCCGCGATCCAGCGCCACATGGCGAGGTCGAGCTTCGGCCGCACCACCAGCGGGCCGTGCTTCATCAGCATCCACTTGATCGCCTTGACCGGCACGGCTGGGCCGGCCCAGGGCGTGGAATAGCCGGGCGAGACCTCGCCGGCATTGGCGAAGCTGGTCTCCAGTGCTGGCCCCGGCTGGCGGTCGATCACCACCACCTCGTGGCCCGCCTCCGCCAGCCACCAGGCGCTGGTCACACCGATCACGCCGGCCCCCAGGATGATCACCCGCACCGTAACAGCTCCTCGTCATGTTGCACTGCGGATGTCGGACCCGGTCACACGCGCCGCAAGCACCATCATGCGGCGGATCCGGGCTGTGTGGCCCAGGTGCCAGACGTACCCCAGCGTGCTAGCAGGGCATTCCCACCCTGCCCCGGAAGCCCCGTCTTGTCCCAGCGCCCGCTCCGCCTGCTCGTCGTCGAAGGCAACACGGCCGAGACCTGCGACCGCATTCGCCAGATCACCGGCCAGACCATGTCGGACAACTATGCCGAAGTTCTGCGCCGCGCTGCTCCGGATGCGACGGTCGACATCTGCTTTCCCGCCTTTGCCGGCGCGAACCTGCCCGATGCCGCCGGGCTGGACAGCTATGACGGGGTCGCGATCACCGGCTCGGCGCTGAACATCTACGAGCGTGGCCCGGCGATCGACCCGCAGATCGAGCTGGCGCGCGCGGTCTACCGCTCGGGCGTGCCGTTCTTCGGCTCCTGCTGGGGCCTGCAGGTTGCGACCGTAGCCGCCAACGGCGTGGTACGCAGGAACCCCAAGGGCCGCGAGCTCGGCATCGCCCGCAAGATCACGCTCACCGAGTTCGGCCGAAGCCACCAGATGCATGCCGGCCGGCCGCCGGTCTTCGATGCGCCCTGCGTGCATCTGGACGAGGTCGGGATCAGCCCGTCCGGGCTGAAGGTCACCGCCTACAACGAGGTGTCCGACGTCCAGGCCGCCGAGATCCGCCATGAGGGCGGGCTGTTCTGGGGCGTGCAATATCATCCCGAATTCAGCCTGCTCGACCTGGCCGCGGTCATGCTCCGCTACGGGCCGGTGCTGTGGAAGGAAGGCTTCTTCCCGGACGAAGCCTCGGCCATGGCCTTCGTCGAGGACCTGAAGGCGGTGCATGCCGATCCCGTCTGCCGCTGGGACCTCGCCTGGCGCTACGGCATCGGCCGCGAGATCACCGACCCGATGCTCCGCCAGAACGAGATCACCAACTGGATCGAGCACTACGTCCAGCCGACCCGCTCGGCGCGCGGGCGGGGCTGAGGCGGGAGCAAGCGCCGCAGCCTCCGCCGCCCGGCCGGCAGGTTAGCCTGCCCAGGGGTTGAGGAGGTCGACCTCCGAATCCTGGAAATCCCTGACGTTGCGGGTGACCAGGGTCAGCCCGTGCACATAGGCAGTAGCTCCAACGAGGGCATCGCGCTGCGGATGCGTGCGTATGACGTGCAGATGCGCAGCACGGACCGCGACCGGAGTGTCCACGGGCAGAATGCGCCCCTCGAACCTCGCCAGCACCATGTCGTTCAGCCAGCGGCGCAGCACGAGGCCCTGCGCCGGGTCACGCCGGGCGAGCGAGCAGACACCGAATTCGAGCTCGAGGATGGTGACCGCCGATATGGCGAACTCGCTCACCGGCCAAGCCTGTGCCCATGCCCGCACTCGCGGATCCGCCCTCGCCCGTTCCCGCAGCTCCGAGACGACGTTCGTGTCCAGCAGGAACATCAATCCAGGTCGGGCAGCTTGAAGAAGTCATCGCTCATGCGCGGCGGCTCGAAGTCGATCTCCAGGTCGCTGTCCTGCGCCAGTGCATCCAGAAGACTCAGTTCGGTACGGGTCAGCTTCCGGTAGTCCTCCATGGTGAGCAGCACATGGGCGGGCTTGCCCCGGTCGGTGATGAACACCGGCCCATCCTTGGCGGCGCGCTTTGCCTTGCCGACGTCCTGGTTGAACTCGCGGCTGGACAGCGTGGTGATCGCCATCGACCCCCCTCCAAGGGAGATGATGGCAATCAATATAGGTCGAATGTAGGTACGTTGCTACTTCGTCGTTCAGGCCGCCTTCGGCCGCATCAGCACCTTGATGGAATCCAACCCGTAGGCGACCTTGATCGCCTCGTCCCACTCCTCGAGCGGATAGTCGTGGGTGACGATGCCCTTGGAGGTGACCAGCCCGCGGCTGAGCAGGTCGATCGCGGTTGGGTAGCAGTAGGGCCCGAGATGGGCGCCGCGAATGTCCAGTTCCTTGCGGTCGCCGATGATCGACCAGTCTGCGGTGGTGGGTGCGCCGAACACCGAGAACTCCACGAACCGGCCGAGCTTGCGGATCACCTCCAGGCCCTGGGTGACGCCGGATGGCGAGCCGGTGGCCTCGATATAGACATCGCAGCCATAGCCGTCGGTATGGCTGCGCACGATCTCGGCGGCATCCTCGTTCTTCGGGTCGATCGCGACGTCTGCGCCGAACTTCAGCGCCAGCTGGCGGCGCTCCTCGACCATGTCGATCACGATCAGCTTCTTGGGCGTCTTCAGCTTCGCGACCTGGACCATCATCAGGCCGATCGGCCCGGCCCCGGCGATCACCACCACGTCGTCCAGCTGGATGTCGCCGCGCTGGACGGTGTGAATGGCACAGGCGAGCGGCTCGATGATCGCTGCATCCTCCAGCGGCATCTCGCGCGGGATCTTGTGCACCCGCGCGGTGGAGCCGAGCTTCATGAACTCGGCCATGCCGCCGTCCGCGACCTCGCGCTGGAAGCCGTAGATGTTGTGGACCTCGCACATCCAGTACTGACCAGAGCGGCAATAGCGGCACTTTTCGCAGGGGACGATCTGCTCGGCGATCACCGTGTCGCCGACCTCGACCCCGAAATGCTCGGCCGCTTCCTCGCCCATCTCCTCGACATAGCCGAAGAACTCGTGGCCGGGGATCACGGGAGGCTTCACGTAGGGCTGCTTGCCCTCCCAGAACATCGGCGCGCCCGACCAGCACTTGCAGTCGCTGGCGCAGATCCCGCAGGCGCCGATCCGAATCACCATCTCACGCCGCCCGGGCACTGGCCGGTCGACCTGCTCGACCCGGTAGTCCTTGGGCGCGTAGCAGACGATCGCGGTCATGCGGGAGTTCGGGTTCTTCATGGCGCCTCTCCGGAGCTAAGCCCTGCCCTGCTGGTGGCGACTGCCTACGACAGGCCGAAGATGCGCGCCAGCCTCGCCAGGCAGGCCGCCTCAGGATGTCGCGACTAGCCGCCTGGGCGCCACCGTGCGCCACGCGACCCGCAGCGCATCCTGCAGCGTGGCCTCGTCACAGCCCCCCAAGCGGAGCCTGGTCCAGCCCTGCCGCCCCCAGGCCCCGGGAGCCGGCGAGAACAGCAAGGGCTCGGCATCGAGCAGAACCCGCTGGTGCTCCGGCGGCAGCTTCACCACCGCAACGCCTTCCTCGGGCCGCATGGCCGCGAAGATCCTGTTCCGCACCCGAAAATCGGGGTGGCCCATGTGCGAGCCTTCCACCGCCTCCGGCATCGCCAGCGCCAGTCGCCGCACGTCGTCGGGTGTCATGCCCATCTCCCTGCACTCGAGGGGTGGCGCACCGGGGCAGCAGTTCGAGCTGCCCCGTGCTTTGCCTGGGACGCTCCGCATCACTTTCCGCAGGCAGCGCCGCCCGAAGAGCCGATGCCGGCCGAAAAGCGGCCGTCAAGCGCCGGCTATCGCCTTGGCCGCCAGTGCGCGTGCACGGCTCTCGTCGAGTAGCCGCGCCAGCTGGTCGAACAGCACGACGCCCAGCACGATGAACGCCAGGTCGAACACCCAGTTGGTGCTCCAGGAGCGCATCGCGATCTGGCCGATCACGGTGAGGATGCAGCCGGCGGAGAAGATCGCGAGCCCATGCCGCCCCATGCGCGCGAGCGGCGCGAAGATCGCGCGCCCGCGCAGCCAGCCGGTGACCCGGAGCGTGTGGAGGACATAGGCCAGCGCCAGGAAGTCGATCAGGCGGACGATGCCGAGGTCGGTCTTGGACTTGTAGGCGTCCAGCCAGGTCATGGAGGCGAGCAGGCCCGGTGCCTGGCCGAACAGGTCGGAGACCAGCGCCGCACCGGTCAGGTTGCAGGCCAGTGCTGCCAGCAGCAGCGGGCCAAGGCGCGGGATCGCCTTGCCGGTGCGGAGCAGGAAGCCCAGGGCGATGCCGATCGCGAAGATGAACTGCCAGGCGAAGGGATTGAAGAACCACACGCCCGCGACCGGCCAGCTCGGCAGGTTCAGCCCGGTCAGCGCCGTCCCGAGATAGACCAGGCCCGAGGCCGCCAGCATGGCGACGAGCGAGTGGGCGGCCAGCCAGAGCAGGACCGATGCGATGGCCAGCAGCACGAAATAGAGGGGCAGGATGTTGAAGTAGCCCAGCTGGTGGCTGAGCCCGAGAATGCCCAGCAACGCGTCCAGCGGGGCTGCCAGCAGCACGTCGCGGCCATGCTCGGTCATGAACGCCATGTGCTCGATCAGATAGTCGGCGGTGGCGAACAGCAGGCAGGCCGCGAAGGTCAGGCCCAGATGCCAGAAATAGAGCAGCCGAGCGCGTCGGCCGAGGCCGGTCGCGACCGCGACCAGATCACCTTTGAGCATCCGCCCGGCATAGGCCAGCGCCACGGCGACGCCAGACAGGAACACGAACGCCTCGGCCGAATCGGAGAAGCCGTAATTGCGCGGCGTCCAGTTCTCGAAATAGTTACCCGGCAGGTGGTTGATGAAAATCACGATCAGCACGAGGCCGCGCCAGAAATCGACGCCGTCGATGCGCTGGTTGTTCA
>NZ_WUJP01000917.1 GCF_009806515.1 Geminicoccus flavidas
TTGGTGGAGGCGTTTCTCGGTCGGATGGAAATGGCGGGCACCAGGCTCCATCCGCGACCGTAGCACGCCGGTGTGACCGGCATGTGTCGGCATCGTGACGTGCTTCTCGGGCCTGGCGGTCTTCTGCCAAGCGGAAGAAGAAGCTGGCAAGCCCGGCTTGTCCGGATCGGCCACGGCGTCGCAGGCCGCCAGCGGTCAGCGCTCGGTCACGAACTCCCGCCAGTCGAGCCGCGCCTGCCAGCCGGCCCGCTCCAGTTCGGGCACGCTGTGCTCCTCTTCCGGCCGGCCGACGCAGAGCAGGGCCACGAACGCCCAGGCTTTCGGTACCTCGAGCAGATCGGCCACGCCGGCCGGATCCAGAATCGACACCCAGCCGACCCCGATGCCGCGCGCCCGGGCGGCCAGCCAGAAGGTGTGGATCGCCAAGGCCGTCGAATAGCGCAGGGTCTCGGGCATGGTCCGCCGGCCGAGGCCATGGCCTGCCGCCGGGGCCTCGTCGGCGAACACGGCCAGGATCTCCGGCGCCTCGCGCAGCCCGTGCAGCTTCAATTGTCGGTAGCGCGCCTGCGCCTCGCCCTCATAGGCGGCCGCGGCCAATTGGTTCTGCAGGTCGACATGCCGTGCCAGCCTAGTGCGCAGCTCACCTGAGCGCACCCGCACGAACCGCCAGGGCTGGGCGTTGCCGACCGAGGGCGCCAGGCAGGCCAGGCGCAGCAGCTCGTCCATCTCGCCCGGCGGGATCGGGTCGGAGCGGAAGCGGCGGACGTCACGGCGCCAGATCAGCAGCTCTTCGAGCTGCCGGACGAACAATGAGCCGAAGGTGGCAGGTGCGCTGCGGGTCGGCCGATCCATCTCCCCTGCCCCGTGGACGAAACCTGTCAGGGTATCCTGCCATGCCGGCTCAGCGCTGTCGCGCTGCGCGGCCGTTGGGCCGCTCGCACAGCACCTCGACGCCGCCCTCGCGGAATGCCCCGGCGAACGGCTCGGGCGGCGGGCGGTTGGTGACGACGGTGAGCAGCGTGCCGAGATCGAAGGTGCGCACCGAGGCACGCCGGCCGAACTTGCTCTCGTCGCAGACCAGGACGTTGCGGCGCGCCTGGCCGTAGAGGATCCGGCGCAGGTCGGATTCCTCCTCGGCATAGTCCATCCAGCCGTGCTGCGCATCGCAGGCGGCGATGCCCATCACGGCGATGTCGAACACGAAGCGGCGCACGAAGGCCAGCGTGTCGCCACCCAAGAGCGCGTTGTCGTTGGAGCGCAGCCAGCCGGGCGTCACCTTGATGCGCAGGCCGGGCTCGGATGCGAGCAGCTGGGCGATGTCCAGGGAGTTGGTGACGAGCTGGACGTCGCGCTTGCCCACCAGTGCCCGGGCGAACGCCAGGGGCGTGGAGCCGGTGTCGACGAACACGGTCATCCCGTCCTCGACCATGCCCGCCGTGATCTGGGCGATCTTGGCCTTCTCCTTGGGCCGGATGCGCTCGCGCTCGCCCAGCGGCTGCTCCTGGTCGGGGCGGAACGGCACCGCACCGCCATGGATGCGGCGCAGCCGGCCGCGCGCCTCCAGCTCATCCAGGTCGCGCCGGATCGTTTCCTCGCTGACCGCCAGTTCCTGAGCCAGGCCCGAAACGCGCACGCGCGGCTCGCGCTCCAGGCGGCGCAGGATCACCTCGTGGCGATGCCGGGTGAGCGGGGACGAGCTCACGGGCACCACCTTGCCGGCGGGCGAGCGGGTGCGGTCCTGCCTGTCCCCGGCATCGGGGTCATGGTCAGGCCGCGAGATGGCAGGCCGCGTACTCATGAGGTGCCACCACCTTCAGCCCGGGCTCCTGCTGCGCGCAGCGGCCGATCGCGAGCGGGCAGCGCGGGCGGAAGCTGCACCCCTCGGGGATGTCGATCGGGCTAGGCGGCTCGCCTTCCAGCAGGCAGTCCTCGGCCCGGTACGGCTTCTCCTCCAGGACCGGCACGGCCGAAAGCATCGCCTTGGTGTAGGGATGGGCCGGCTTCGTGAACACGGTCTGGTTGTCGGCCAGCTCCACCACCTTGCCCAGATACATGACCGCGATCCGGGTGCAAACCTTCCGCACCATGGCGAGGTCATGGCTGATGAACAGATAGGTCAGGCCATGGCTCGCCTGGAGCTTCTCGAACAGGTCGAGCAGGCGCGCCTGCTCCATCGGGTCCAGTGAGGACAGGGTCTCGTCCAGGATCATCAGCCGCGGCTCCAGCACCAATGCGCGCGCGATGTTGATGCGCTGGCGCTGACCGGCCGACAGGCCGATCGGCAG
>NZ_WUJP01000918.1 GCF_009806515.1 Geminicoccus flavidas
ACGCTCGGCCAGCTCGCGCGGCAGCCCCACCTCGGCCATCACCGCGTCGACCTTCTCCTGGATCTCCTTGCGCCCGGCGCCATGGACCTGGAGCGAGAAGCCGATGGTGCGGCCGACCGGCAGGTTGGGCGGGATGCAGTTGTAGGGGTCCTGCAGGAGGAGCTGGAAGCCGCGGCGCATGGTCAGGCGCTCGCGCGCCGACATGGTGGCGATGTCCTTGCCGTCGAACAGGATGCTCCCCGAATCCGGCGGCTCGACCCAGGACAGGAGGCGCGAGAGCGTGGACTTGCCGCAGCCAGATTCGCCTACCAGGCCGAAATTGTCGCCGGGGAACACGTCGAAGGTGACGCCGCGCACCGCCTGGACGACCTGCTTGCCGAAGAACCGGTCGCGATCCGGCACGCTGTAGTGCTTGGTGACGTCCTGGACCGAGAGGATCGGCTGGTTCTTGCCACCCGCCTTCGCCCGCGCCGCCTGCGCCTCCGCGGTGGAGCGCAGCGGCGGCTGCTCGGTCCAGATCCGCGGCATCCGCTCCAGGAGCTCGCGCGAATAGGCATGCCCGGGGGCTGCGACCATGCGGGCCGGCGTGGTGCGCTCGACAACCCGACCCTTGGACAGGACCAGCAGGTCGTCGGCGATCTCCGAGACCACCGGTACCGAGGTCGTGATGAACAGGATGCCGGCTTTGATGTCCTCGCGCAGGTCGCGCAGCAGGCGCACGATCTGGGCCGCCACGGTCACGTCCAGGGGCTGGGTGACGTTGTCGCAGACCAGGAGGGTCGGCTCGGCCACCAGCGCGTCCACGATCATGGCGCGCTGGAGCATGCCGCCCGAATACTGGCTGGGGTACTCACGGTAGCGGCGGGCGGCCGACGGGATGCGGACCCGGTCGAGCAGCTCGATGGTGCGCTTGGCGGCCTGCGCCATCGGGATGTCCGGCCGCACCGCGCGCAGCTTCTCGGCGATCTGCACGCCCACCGGGATGGTGGGGTCGAACGAGCTGCCGGGATCGGCCCCGATATAGCCGATATGCCGGCCGCGCAGGGCGCGGGTGTCGGCCTCGGACAGGCCGAACAGGTCGCGGCCGCGATAGAGCACCTGCCCGCCCTTGCGGAACAGCGGCGGGGCGATCCAGCCGGCGATCGCCTTGGCCAGGATGGTCTTGCCCGAGCCGCTCTCGCCGATCAGGCCCAGCACGGCCCGCTCTTCCAGACTGAACGAGACCTGGTCCAGCACGGTGCGGCGCTCCTGGCCGCGGATCAGCTCGATGGAGAGGTCCTTGACCTCGAGCAGCGTGGCTTGCTTGCCCGTCATCAGATCGTGCCCCGCAGCAGCATGTTGCGTGCGCGCTCTAGGGAGGCGCCCATCAGGTTCAAGGACAGCAGCGAGAGGAACAGGAACGCACCCGGCATGGTCGCGATCCACCAGGCATTGATCAGGTACTTGCGCCCGTCCGAGATGATCGTGCCGAAGGTGGGAGTCGGCGGCTGCACGCCGATGCCGATGAAGCCCAGGATCGCCTCGAAGATCATCATGCGCGCCACGTCCAGGATCGCGACGAAGGCGATCGGCGGCAGGATGTTGGGGGCCACCAGCATCAGCATGATGCGCAGGTCGGATGCCCCCAGGATCTTGGCACCGCGCACATATTCCCGGCGCCGCTCGGTGAGCGCCACGCTGCGGGTGACGCGCGCATAGGCTGGCCAGCTCGCCAGCGCCAGCACCAGAATCACCGCAAGCGGCGTGGGCCGGGTGATGGTCAAGATCACGATTGCCAGGATGATCAGCGGGATCGAGAGCTGGGCGTCGGTCAGCCGCATCAGGATCGTGTCGACCCAGCCACCCTTGTAGCCGGACACCAGCCCGATCGTGGTGCCGATGATGAACATCAGGATCACGGTGGAGAAGCTGATCAGCAGCGCGTTCTGCAACCCGATCAGCGAGCGGATGAACAGGTCACGGCCGAGCTGGTCGGTGCCCAGCGGATGGGCGAGGCTGCCACCTTCCATGAAGAACGGCGGCAGGAACTTGTCCTTCACCGAGATCTTCACCGGAGAGAGTTCGGTGACGAGCGGGAAGATGAGCGCCAGCCCGATCAGGATCACGAAGATGATCAGGCCGACCTTGAACTCCGGGCGCTTCCAGGCAGTGGCCCACAGGCGCCGGGTCGGGCCGATCGGACGCTTGACCGGGATGGTGGTGCTGCCGGCCAGGACCTCGCTTGCCATGGGCTCAGCTTTCCAGACGGGGGTCGATCCGCGCGGCGGCGAGGTCGACCAGGATGTTCACGACGACGAAGATGGCACTCGACAGGATCGCCACGCCCTGGATCACCGGGAAGTCTCGCTGGGTGACCGCTTGGACGGTGAGCAGGCCGATGCCGGGATAGTCGAAGATGTATTCGACGATCAGCACGCCGCCCAGCAGCGCACCGACCTGCACGCCGAACAGGTTGAGGATCGGCACGGCGGCATTGCGCAGGACATGGCCGTAGAGGATCTTCCTGGGTCCCAGGCCCCGCACCGCGGCGACCTCGACAAAGGTCTGGCGCAGCGTGTCGGCGACCGAGACCGAGAGCGAGCGGATGAAGATCGGCGACATCTCCACCGCGATCACGATCGCGGGCAGGATGGTGTAGGCGAAGTTCTGGTAGCCGATCGACGGGATCCAGCCGAGCCTCGCGGTGACCACCAGTGCCAGCACGATCGCGAACCAGAAGTTTGGCAGGGAGACGAAGATCGAGGACAAGTAGACCGCGAACTTGTCCTGCCAGCGTCCGGCATGAACGCCGCCGGCGATCCCGATCGGGATCGAGATGACCAGAGTCAGCAGCAGGGCCAGGCCCGCCAGCTGCAGCGTGTAGGGCAGCGTGTTGGCGATCAGCGTGGTGACCGAGGCGCGGGAACTGACGCCCTGGTCCTGGTTGGCCATGGCGGCACCGCCGCTCTCGGTCTTGATGTAGGAGTTGCCGAGATCACCCTGCAGCAGGCCGGTGAGGTAGCGCCCGTACTGCACGAGGATCGGGTCGCGCAGCCCCATCTCCTTGGCGGTCGCCTCGACCAGCTCGTCGGACGCCATGCCGCCCAGGATGGTCCGGGCCGGGTCACCCGGCGCCATGCGTACTAGCGCGAAGATCGCGAAGGATACGACCAGGATGATCAGGAGACCCTGCGCCAGACGACGGGCGAGAAAGGTCAGAATAAAACCCATTGCGGACGATTTCCTGCTGCCGAGGGCACCCCGACTTACACTGGAGCGGGCCCGGCCGGGCGGAAGGCGCCAAGCCCCCTTCCCGGCCGAACTGGTGTCTTACGCCTTGAACTCGGCCTTGACCGCGTCGATCGGGCCGTTCGGGAAGAAGTAGAGGCCCTCCAGCTCCGTGCGGTAGCCGTGCAGCAGGACGGACGTGAACAGGGACAAAGACGGCACCTTGTCGGCGATCACGCCGGTAGCCTGGCCGATCAGCCCCGCGCGCTTCTCCGGATCGGGCTCGGCCTGCTCGGCGTTCAGCGCGGCGTCGATGTCGGCGTCCTGGATGCCGTTGATCAGGCCGCCCTTGGGGCCCGCCTTGCCGTAGAACATCGAGCGCAGCACGAGGTCGGGCTCGGGCGAGCCGGTCGACCAGCCGCAGTCGGTCATCGCGGCATGGCTGGGCTGGCCGGCCTGCTGGTAGAGCCTGGCACCCCAGGCCGCGGTCTCCATGACCGTGAACTTGATCGGGAAGCCCTGCTCCTGGAGCATCGCGGCGATCACCTCGCCGTATTCCTTGGTCTTCGGGTAGAAGCCCGTCGACGTGGTGTACTCCATCTCGGGCAGGCCCTGGCCGTTCGGGAAGCCCGCCTGGCTCAGGAGCTCTTGGCACTTGGCCGGGTCGTAGGCCGGATAATTCTCCAGGTCGACATAGCCGAACTTGACCGGCGAGATGTAGTTGTTGGACGCATGGCCGGCGGCACCCATGACCGCCAGGACCTGCTCGCGGTCGATCGCGGCGGCCGCGGCCTGGCGCAGGATCGGGTTGTCGAACGGCGGCTTGTCGCAGCGGAAATGCAGGTACTTGTTTTCGGTCGCGATGGTGCGGCTGAGCTTGACCTTCGATTCGCTCTCCAGCGTCTCGTACTGCTCGGGCTCCAGCCGCTCGGTGACGTCGATCTCGCCCGACATCAGCGCCAGGACGCGGGTGGTGGCGTCGCCGATATAGGCGAACTGGACCTCGTCCAGGATCGGCTTGCCGTGCATGAAGCCGTCGAAGGCCTTGAGCACGGTGGTGTTGCCGCGCTGCTCGGCGAACTTGAAGGGACCGGTGCCGTTCGGCCGGGCCTGCAGGGTCGCCTGGTCGGCGATGTCCTTGGCCGACATGATCGGCAGAAAGCCTGCCAGGAAGTAGAAGGCGGCGGCCGGATAGTTGCCGACCTTGGTGTGCACCCGCACGGTCAGGTCGTCGACGACCTCGACCTCGCAGGGACCGGGATACCAGGCGGCCGGCCGGGTCGGCTGCGACGCGTACTCGAACGTCGCCTTGACGTCCTCCGCGCCGAACTTCTTGCCGTCATGGAAGGTCACGCCGTCGCGCAGCGTGTACTCGATGGTGTGGAGATCCAGGATCTTCTGGCCGGTGGCCAGTTCCCAGACGATCTCGGTCGGATTGTCACTCCGCATCGGCGTGCGAAACAGCTGGCCGAACACGAAGCCTTCCAGGTTGATCTGCGCCAGCACGGTATGGGACGTCGGGTCCCAGTTGCCGGTGACGGGCTCGCCGGACGCGAACACCATGGTCTTCTTGGCCTGGCCGTAGGCGCGCTTGATGAAGGGCGCCGGCAGCGTGAGCGCGGCAGCACCCACGGCGCTGGTCTTCAGGAAACTGCGTCGCGACGGTGCGACGATCGACGAGATGCTCATTTACCCACCCCTCCGGTTCCGGCGCCGTGACTCCCCCGTCCGACCGCCTGCCATGTCTTGTTGTCTTGCCCTCGCGCCGCCATGGGAGAATCGGGCCTTGCGTGGGGCCCGCCCACTTCCCGGGCAGCATGCGTGAGCGTAGGCGCGGCTTGCGACGAGCGTCAACGGCGCATACCAAGAAACCCACTAATCCCACAGTCCCGGAACCGACCATTGTCCGCCAGCTTCGCCTGCCCGCAGGGCTTTCTCGACCGGCTCGAATCCTTCTCGCAGATCGGCAGCACCGGCGATGGCGGCGTGGACCGCGTCGAGGCCAGCGCCGCCAACGGCCTGGCCCGGCGCGAGCTGGCGGAACGGATGGCAGCCGCCGGCTGCGAGGTCCGGATCGACGGTATCGGCAATGTGTTCGGGCTCATGCGTCTGGCTGAGCAAGAGGCGGGCCAGGAAGCACCCTGGGTGTTCGCGGGCTCCCACATCGACAGCCAGCCCAAGGGCGGCCGGCTGGACGGCGCCTATGGCGTGCTGGCGGCAGTGGAGGCGGCAGCGGCGCTGAAGGATCGCCTGAACGGGCAAAAACCACGTGCCAACCTGGCCGTGGTCGCCTGGACCGGCGAGGAGGGGGCGCGCTTCCAGCCGAGCCTCTTGGGCTCCTCGGTCCATGCCGGGATCCTGCCGCTGGAGCAGGCACTTGCCCGCAGGGACGGCAGCGGGGTGAGCGTGGCTGAGGCCCTGGACGCGATCGGCTTTCGCGGCACCGATCAGGCGCCCAGGCCCGCCGCCTATGTCGAGCTGCACGTGGAATGCGGCCCTGAGCTGGAGCAGAGTGGCACGCGCCTGGGCGTGTTCGACCGCTGGTGGGGTGCGCACAAGCTGGAACTCCTGTTCAGCGGCGCCACCGCCCATACCGGGCCGACGCCCATGGCCAAGCGCAAGGACGCGCTCCTGGCCGCGGCCGAAGTGATCACCGGCCTGCGCCGGCTGGCCGACACCTTCCCCGGCGCCCTGCACACCTCGGTGGGCCGCCTGGAGGTCCTGCCGAACTCGCCCAACGTCGTGCCGGACCAGGCCAAGCTGTTCCTCGAGATCCGTTCTGCCGATGCGAGCGTCATGGCGGATGCCCATTCCCGGCTGCAGGACCTGATCCCTTATGCCGCCGCGATCGCCCGCGTGACGCACCGGATCGTGCGTGACGAGTACCGCGCACCCGGCGCCTTCGCGCCCGGCCTGCGCGACCTCGCGCGCGCCACCGCGGCCGATCTCGGCGTGACGCCGCAGGGCCTGGAGACCATCGCCGCGCACGATGCCATGCCGATGGCGCGGATCTGCCCCTCCGTCGTGGTCGCGGTGCCGAGCCGCGACGGCCTGTGCCACTCGCCGCGCGAATGGACCGAGCCCGCCGACCTGGAGCTGGGCGTCGCTTGGCTGGGTACGATGCTGGAGCGGCTGGTGCTGGAAGGGCCGTCGGTCAGCTGAGGCTGGCAGCCGGTAGGGCCTCCCGGCCGAGCTCGCGGATCGCAGCCCGGTCGGGCTTGCCCTGCTCGGTGAGCGGCATCCGCTCCAGGGGCAGCCAGACCATCGACCGAGCCAGGGCAGCGCCGAACTGGGCCAGGACCGCCGCCCGGCACGCCTCGAGGTCGATCCTGCCGCCCGGCCAGGGGAGCATGGCAGCAAGCCGCGCTCCCCCGTCCGGCTCGGCCACCACCATGGCATAGCGTACCTGGGCCAGGCCGCAGAGCGTGTCCTCCAGGAGGGTCGGGGTCACCATCATGCCGCCCTCCCAGGCGATATCGGCGGTGCGGCCGAGCACGTGCAGGTAGCCGTCCGGGTCGAGCCGGCCGAGATCGCCGGTCCGGTACCAGCCGTCCTGGAACGCCGCTGCCTGCAGATCCGGCCGGTTGCGGTAGCCCGCGGCCATGGCGGGCGAGCGTACCTCGATCTCGCCGGGCTCCCCAGGCTCGACGGGCGCGCCGTCAGCGCCGCGGAAGCGGACCTCCACGCCCGGGAAGATGCGGCCGGCACAGGTGAACCGCTCCGGAACAGAAGGGTCATGCTCGGCTGGCGTCAGCACGCTGACCAGGCCGATCTCGCTGGCGCCATAGGTATGCGCGATCACCGGCCCCAGCCGGGCGCGGGCGCGGCGGCGCAGGCTAGCCGGCGCGGAGGCGCCGATATGGTTGATCACCCGCAGCGAGGACAGGTCGCGGTGACCGACGTCGGGATGGTCCATCAGCTCGAACAGCTGCGGCTCCACAAGGAACAGGTCGGTGATCCGCTCTACCTCGATCATGGCGAGCGTCGCCGCCGGCTCGAAATGGTCAACCAGCACCACCGTGCCGCCGCCGAGCAGAGTGATGTCCACCAGCGCCTGGGACAGGTAGGCCAGGTGGCCGTTGACCAGCTGGCGCCGCTTGGGATTGCTCCGGGCATGCACCATGGCCGAATAGGTGGCAAAGCTGCGGCAGCTGCCTTTCGGCACGCCGGTGGTGCCACCGGAGGAGACGATCACCGCCAGCTCGTCCGGGTGGGCTAGGCATTCGATCGGCTCGCCCGGCTCGCCCGCCGCGAGCCTGTCCAGGCGCAGCGCGTCAGGCAGGTCGATGCCGATGGCGGCTGTCCGCACTCTGGCCCCCTCCGGCAGGAACCCTGCCGTCTCTGGGAACAGGACCAGCAGGTCAGGAGCGATCTGCGCCAGCAGCTCCGCACGGCGCTCTGGCGTCCCCGGCACCGACAGGAACACCGCCGCGGCACCCAGCAGATGTGCCGCATAGCGGATCGCGAGTGCCTCGGGATGGTTCGGCGCGAACAGCGCCACGAGGCTGCCCCGGCCGATGCCCTGGCCGGCCAGGACTCGGGCATGGCGGTAGATCGTGCGCAGGAAGGCCGCCACGGTGACGTCCTGGCCCTGGTGCCGGATGAGTGGCGCCGCCTCGCGCTCGTGCAGCCCTGCGACCAGGGTCATGATGTAGGGTTGCTCGGGGCCTGGCACCTGGACCGTGAACATCGCCGCCTCCAACGGGCATCGGAGCTGCCACAAAACAATGGAAGCCATATCCCGCAGCCACGACAAGAAGCGAAGAATCGCCTCGCCCATTCTCCGCTCGCCGCCGCGGCTCGGTCGTGCCGGGCATCGCACGAGGCGAGCAAGAGACAAGGCTGCCCAACTACGGCAGCAACGGTGACGGCCGGCTGCTCAAGTCCCTGATCGGCA
>NZ_WUJP01000919.1 GCF_009806515.1 Geminicoccus flavidas
AGAGCGGCAAGGGCCTGCCCAACTCGAAGACTTCGCCCGGGTCAGGTCCAGATCGATCTCAGGGTTCCGAATGCCAGCACGGGCGCCGACGATGCCTTCCGCGGCACCAAGCAATCCACTTCATGCTCCGAAGCGAACGCTTCCTCCAGGCGCGCGCAGGAGGCTGGCGGCCGCCCCGAGGGTCACCTGAGGAACGGCCAGGCCGGCATCGGCCCACGCAGCTTCTCCAGGATGGCTCCGACCTGCAGCACGCCCAGATCGTCCAGCCGGCGGCCGACGAGCTGCACCCCGATCGGCCGGTTCTGGGCGTCATGACCGAACGGCAGCGACAGGGCGGGCTGGCCGGTCTGGTTGAACAGGGCGGTGAAGGTCGCGTGCGCCAGGGGCGTCTCGACGTCCAGGCCCACCTGCTCCGCCGGAAAGGCCACGCATGGCAGGGTGGGCGTCACCAGGAAGTCGTAGCGGTCGATCGCAGCCAGCAGTTCCAGCTTGCTCGCCTCGATCCGGGTGAGCAGGTCGAAATAGGCGGCACCGTCGATGCCCTCGGCCTTCAGGCTCCAGTCGCGGACCTGCGGCAGGACCTTGGCCTGCTGCTCCTTCGTGAAGCTGCGATATTCGGCGAGGCCGCGCACCTGCAGGGTCAGGTCGATCGCCGCATAGGCGTCATAGCCAAACGGTGGCGCCACCTCCTCCACGATCGCCCCGGCATTCTCCAGCGCCCGGGCGGCCGCGTGCACCACGTCCTGCACGACGGGCTCCACCGGAGGACCATAGCCCATGGACAGGAGCAGGCCGACCCGTCTGCCCTTCACCTCCGTATCGAGCTGCTCGTGATAGGCGATGTGCTCCGGGGCTAGCGCGCCGCTGTCGCGGGCGTCGAAGCCGGCAAGCGTGGTGAGGTAGAAGGCGGCATCGGCGACGCTGCGCGCCATGGGTCCTGCCGAGCGGGTGGTGCTCGGGATCAGGTGCGGGATGCGGCCCTGGGTGGGCTTGAGCGCCACCACCCCGCAATGGGCGGCCGGCAGCCGCACCGAACCGGCGATGTCGGTGCCGACCGCCAAGTGGCAGAAGCCCGCGGCCAGTGCCGCACCCGCCCCGGCGCTGGAGCCGCCGGTATTGGCCGAAAGGTCCCAGGGATTGCGCACGATGCCGAAGGCCGAGCTGACACCGGCCGCCAGCAGGCCGAAATCCGGCATGGTGGTCTTGGCCAGCAGGATTGCACCGGCTTCCAGCGTGCGGGCCGCGGGCGGCGCGTCGAAGGTGGAGGCGGCGCGGCCCTCGTTGGCGGCGGTACCGTGCAGATAGGGCCAGCCGGTGACGTGGATGCTGTCCTTCAGCGTGACCGGGATGCCGTCCAGGCGCCCGGCAGGCTCGCCTTTGGCAAAGCGGGCCTCGGCAGCCTTGGCGGTATCACGGGCCGCCTCGGCGCGCACTGACCACAGCGCGTTGATCTCGCGGTTGGACTGCTCGATCCGGCCGAGCGCCGCATCGACGACCTCGACCGGCGAGACCTCGCGGGCACGGAACCGCGCTGCCAGCGACAGTGCCGAGGATTCCAACAATTCCCGCATCGCCCTACCTCCCCACGCTGGTGCCGGTCTCCGCCGCCATTGCCGGCAAGTCAAGCAGGCCCGGCAGAATCGGCTTTGCGTGCCGGCCGAGCCTACCTAGGCTGTGGCGACCAAATCGAAGCAAACCCAAAAACAGCTTCACTCCTGGAGGAACCGCCGCCGATGAGCGAGCTCGACCCGCATCGGGGCCGCGCCACGGCCGCCGTCACCGCCCTGCTGGCGGAACAGGCGCCGGATGCCGCCGAGGCGCAGATCGTGCTGGAACCGGCCTTCGCCGTGCTGGCTTCGCCTGGCTGGCACGGCGTCGACGGCGTCCACTTCAAGGCGACCCTGCCGGACGGCACCCGGCGGCACGTAAAGTCGATGCACGAAGATGCCGGGCACTATGTGGAGGTCCGCACGGCATTCGCCGCGGCCAAGGTCGCGGCCGGGCTCGGCATCGGCCCCAGGGTCGACGCGGTCGACCTGGGCAACGACACGCTGGTGATGGAGGATTGCGCCGGCTTTCGGACCGGCACGCTCGACCGGCTGCGCGACCCGGAGATCGTGGCCAATCTGCTCCGCCAGCGCCAGGCCTTCCACAAGACGGGGGCGCTCGGCCGGCAGGTGAGCGTGTTCGACGAGATCCGCCGCTTCCACGATGCCTGCCGCAGCGCCGGTGCGCCGCTGCCTGCGGACATCGACTGGCTGGTCGACAATGTCATGGACGCGGAGCGGGCGATCCTGGCGGCCGGCTTCGACCTGGTCCCGGCGCATGGCGACGGCAACGCCTCGAACTTCCTGGTAGGTCCCGACAAGCAGGTCCTCCTGGTCGACTGGGACCGGGCGGCCGACATGGATCCGTTCGCCGATCTCGGCAGCTTCATCGTCGAGGCGGCGCAGCAGGAGCCGGAGGCGCGCGGCATCTTCATGATGGCGCATGGAGCCATGGACGAGGCGCTGTTCGCCCGGACCATGCTCTACGGCATCGCCGACCATCTGCGCTGGGGGCTGATCGGCTTCCTGCTGGCCAAGGTGTCGACCAGGCCCAGCCTCGAATTCCTCAAATACGGGAGCTGGCGCTTCTTCCATTGTCGGCAGGCGGTCCGCGAGCCGCGCTTTGCCGAGCGGCTGCGGAGGGTCTGATGGCAACGACGGAACGGCTGCTGGGCGAGGCGCGCACCGCGGACGAGCAGGCGATCGAGGCGGCGATCCGGCGGGTGCCGCATTTTGCGGACGGCGAGGTCCGCTACCGGATGCTGGTGGGCGGCATCAACAACCGCAACTGGCTGATCAGCGTGAGCGGCCACCAGCGCCGCTACTTCGTGAAGGTGCCAGGTCCCGGCACGGAGAAGTTCATCGACCGGGCGGTGGCGCACCAGGCGGCGGTCAACGCCCATGCGATGGGCCTCGCACCCGAGGTAATCCATTTCGACCCGTCCGACGGGCTGGAGGTCCACGAGTTCCTGGAAGGCTACCAGGCCTGCACCAATGCCGACTTCGAGAACCCCGCGATTCAGGAGGCGGTGATCGACTGCTACCGGCGGCTGAACGCCGGGCCGAAGCTCGATCTCACCAAGACCATCTTCGAGATGATCGAGGAGCACTGGCGCGACGCTGAGCAGCTGGGCGCCCTGCTGCCGCACGACTATCCCTGGCTGATGAAGCAGTACCGGCTGGCCAAGGAGGCGTTCATGGCGTCTGGCCTGGACCTGGTGCCCTGCTTCAACGATCCCATGCCCGGCAACTTCCTGGTCAGCCCGGGCAAGCCCATGAAGATCGTGGACTACGAGTTCGCGTCCAACAACGAGCGCGCCTACGAGCTGGGCGTGCTGCTGGGCGAGATGTTCTTCACCGAAGCGCGCTCCTTGGAGCTGATCGAGGCCTATTACGGCGAAGTCCGCCAGGACATCGTGGCACGGGTCTGGATCGGCCGGGCGCTGGCCGACATCAAGTGGGCCGGCTGGGCGATCCAGAACCGGATGCTGACCGATTGGGACTTCGACTACCAGAAATACGGCGACTGGAAGGCGGCGCGCGCCCGCTCGGTGATCCTGGACCCGCGCTGGGAATGGTGGCTGCGCTCGATCTGACGCCGGCCGGGGGCGGGCTTCGGCCCGCTCCCCCTTAAGCTCCCGGGTTCAGAACGGCAGGAGGTGGCGGCCGAACTGAGCCAGCACGGCGCCGGCCGCGGTGCCGGCCAGCGCGAACGCGACCCAGGGCCAAGGCGAGGACGAGGCGCGACGTCTGGGCTTGGGCCCGATCGTCAGCTCGATCCGACCGTCGTCGCGCTGGTGGCTGCTCAGCACCTGCTCGTCGGGCAGGAGCACCAGCATCCCGGCCATCTCGGGCTCGATCACCAGCGTCTGCCGCGTTACCGGCCCACCCAAGGATACCGAACCAGACCTCAAGGTCGCCATGGCCCGTTCACATGCTGGTAGTTGCGCCCCACGTGCACCTGCTCGGCCATGCTCCCCCAGGCCGCTCAAGTCGATCCCGACGCTAACCCCCGCCTCCCGGCCGATCAACTTAAATGATTGTTCAAGAACGGTGCCGGAGGCGCACTGTGACATGTACATCCCTATTCAAGTACTTCCGGGATACTTCTGACAGTCCGCCGAGAATAACCTACACACGCCCCAAGTGAACCGCGGCGGCGTTCGGCAACCGTCCGAGTAACCGCAGGTGGCAGCCGGCCGCAGCCTGGAACAGGCCTGGACTTCGGCCAGCCTGCCACTGTCGGGTGCCTGCCCCCGGCGCTACAGCATCTCCAGGGGCCGCTTGCGGCGGGGCGGCGGGAACGCCCGGTCCAGCAGTGCCAAGTCGTCCTTGTCCAACCGGAGGTCGGCCGCCCGCCGGTTCGCTGCCACATGAGTCTGGCTGCTGGCCTTGGGGATCGCGATCACGCCCGGATGGTGCAGCACCCAGGCGAGCGCCACGGCGAACCGGTCGACGCCATGGCGGCGCGCCACCTCGTCCAGCTCTGGGCTGGCCGGCAGCCGCCCCTGCTCGATCGGGCTGTAGGCCATGACCGGCATGCCGCGCTGCCGGCACCAGGGCAGCAGGTCGAACTCCGGCCCGCGCCGGGTCAGGTTCAGGAGGATCTGGTTGGCCGCACAGGCCCTCCCGCCCGGCACGGCGGACAGTTCCTCCATGTCGTCCGTGTCGAGATTGCTCACCCCCCAGTAGCGGATCTTGCCGTCCCGCTGGAGCCGCTCGAAGGCCGCCACCGTCTCGGCCAGCGGGTAGCGGCCGCGCCAGTGCAGCAGATAAAGGTCGATCCGGTCGGTGTTCAGCCGCTGCAGGCTGCGCTCGCAGGCGGCCAGCGTGCCCTTGGACGAGGCGTTGTGCGGATAGACCTTGCTGACGATGAACACCCCGTCGCGCTGGCCGGCCACCGCCTCGCCGACCACGATCTCCGCCCCGCCCTCGCCATACATCTCGGCCGTGTCGATCAGCGTCATGCCGAGCTCGATGCCCCGGCGCAACGCCGCCACCTCGGCCGCACGGCTGGCTGACCGCTCGCCCATGTACCAGGTGCCCTGGCCCAGGGCCGGCACGCGCTCGCCGCCCGGCAGCTCGACCTGCTGCATCGTCACATCCTCCTATGCGCCCGCCTCCGCCGAGCTATATGCGAGCGGCGTCGGGGTCCAGCCCCGGTGCGACCTCCTCTCCTTGGGAATCGACGATGAAGCTCCTGCTGCTGGCGACCGCCCTGTTGACGCTTCCTGCCCTCGCCACCACCGCCCAGGCCCAAGAGCTGCGCGGCTGTGCCGCCAGGGTGGCCGACCTGGAGATCAAGCGCGACGAGGCGCGCTCAGCCGGTGAGATCGAGCGGGCCGACGGCCTGCAGAAGGCGGTGGTCGACGCCAAGGAGACCTGCGACGACGCCCGGCTGCGCGCCGAGCGCGAGGAGCGGGTCGCGGAGAAGCGCCGCGAGGTCGAGGAGGACAAGGAGGACCTGGCGCGCGCCGAGCGCGAGGGCGACTGGGGCGACATCGAGGACGCCAGGCGCGACCTGCGCGAGGCGCAGTGGGAGCTCGAGGAGGCCGAGGCCGACCTCGACCGCTGATCCTTGGAAGCGGGCCATCATGGCGGGGCTTCCCGCCATGATGGCCGACCGGCTTTACCCCGGCATGTCGATCTGGATCTTCACCGAGCCCTTCGGCGAGGTCGCGGCATACTCGAACGCCTCGACACTCTTCTCGAACGGGAACTTGTCGGTGATCAGCGGCTTCACGTCGATGGCACCCGACGCCATCATCGCGATGCAGCGCGGATAGACGTGCGCATAGCGGAACACGTGCTCCACGCGCGCCTCCTTCAGCGCCGCACCCGGCACGTCATAGGCGACATCGTGCAGCGGCATGCCGATGAACACCACGCAACCGCCCGGCCTGAGCGGCTTGAACACGCCGGCCGCCGCCTTCTCGTTGCCTGAGCACTCGAACACGATGTCGGCACCCCAGCCGTCCGTGTCCGCCATCACCACGTCCTCAATGCGCTGCGAGCGGACGTCCACGCCCACGACCGAGCCCGGCACCTTGGCGAGCTTCTCGGCGATCGCCAGCTTGCCCGGGTCGATGTCGGCCACATAGACCTTGGCGCAGCCCGCCGCGAACGCCGCAAGCACGGTGACCAGCCCGATCGGCCCCGCCCCGATCACCACGGCACTGTCGCCCGGCATCACCCTGGCCTTGACCGTGCCATGCACGCCCACGGCCAGCGGTTCGACCATCGCCGCTTCCTCGAACGACACGTTGTCCGGGATCTTGAACGTGTAGTCCGCCGGAAACACCAGCGTCGGCCTGAGGCAGCCATGCACCGGCGGCGTCGCCCAGAACACCACCCGCGGGTCGAGATTGTACATCCCCAGCCTGGACGCCCGGCTGTTCGGATCCGGAATGCCCGGCTCCATGCACACCCGGTCGCCCACCTTCAGATGCGTGACCTCCGAGCCGGTCTCGATCACCACGCCCGACGCCTCATGGCCCAGGATCATCGGCTCGCGCACGATGAACTGCCCGATCCCGCCATGGGTATAATAGTGCACGTCACTGCCGCACACGCCCACGGTCTTCATCTGGATCCGGACATCCCGCGGGCCGAGCTGCTCATCGACCTCGATGTCGCGCAGGTTGAGCTTCAGCTTTTCTTCGAGAACGAGAGCTTTGACCATGTTTGCCTTTGTCCCTGAGGGAGGTGTGCGGAGGCATGCTGATGCCTCGCAGTTCTGGTACGAGTAGCGAACTGTTAACCCTTGGTTTGGGGTAGATGCGCTTCCAGCTCTATCCTTGATGATAATTATCCACCACCTTCTGCCGGACCGTTAGGAGCACGCTTTAAGAGCGTCAAGCGGATTGCAGGCACAGGAAAGCCTATCCCGTAGCACCCGTTCACTACCAGCGGTTGAATTGAAGCGTGCCCTGCTACACAAGAAGCATGTGACCATCATCCTGGCTGCCATCCGAAAAACTATGTACCAAGGCCGGTATGCCAACGCTCTGCATGCAGCAGGATCACATCTACTCTAGGCTGTGTATGCACGCGCACATGACGTATCGTTCTTCCATTTTCAAGCCACCCTCTCTTTTGCTCCACTTGATACAAAATACCGCCCGCCAACATTGCACGCCTTCAATAAATGCTACAACACACTATAATGAAGTCATCGAGATAATAACTGCCAGGAGCCGTAGATGGCTAACTATTACAATGGAGAATATCGGAAAGAGCTTATTGATAGGTTAAAAGCCACAGGTGGCTATGAAGCATATGAGCTTCGCGATTCGGGAATATTGTACGAGAGTATAGAAGCATATCTAGTAAAATTGGCAATAAAAATGATACGATACTTCTTGTGGACATTTTGTCGAGTAAAATGCGGAATGTTATTAGTGTAAATTACAGCCCAAATCACAAGAAAGAGAATGAATGGAATTTCCTAAATCCGAAAAACTTTTCATGGGTGTGAGGAGAGTGTCTTGATGCTGGTGATACATGGTCAAGAATTTTTATTAGGGGCACCAACGATGATGAAAGCATTATTCTAAAGACTGTCTTGGAAGAACAAAATCTTCAAGCAAATGGGGTGCAAAAAATGAAGCAGTATATCCTTACTCTTCTGTAAGCAATAGCAATAGCTACACGCAAAACAAGGAAGAGTGAAGCAACGGAGGCAGATCTTTTTCTTAAATCAACTTGATATGATTAAGATCCGATCTGAGATCGTGCCCACGACTTTTCCGAAGGGCGAACTACATATCCGGTCTAGCACCATCACAAACGTCATCAACCGCTCCACCGCGAACCCCTCCAGCTTATAGTTGGCCAGCGCTGATACCTTCGGCCGGCGCACCCGGAACTTCTCGGATGCTGCCGGCTGCATCAGTCGTCGCTGCGTGATAATGGCGTTGATGGCATGCGCAAGCTGAAGCTTCGTCTGCCGCTCCTCGGCATCCGGGTAGTCCAGGTTTGCGAACACGTTGGCCGTGCCACGGTAATCGCATCCCCAGCGGACATCTTACGCTGCCGTGCGCAGCGTGAAGTCGACATGCACCGCATCGTAAGGAAACACGACCCGTCCATCGTCGCCGCGCTCCAGGACCCCAGCATCCAGCAGCGCATGAACATCCCCATGCACCGCCTTCACGTCCCGCCCCACCCGACGCGCCACCTCGCGGATCGACATGGCCCCCTGCCCGGTCATGGCTTGGAGCAATTCCCAGCGCTTGGCCGTCAGGACCTTCCACAGAAGTTCGACGGAGGCGAAAGCGATGTGGTGGCCCTGCGCCTCGCCACGGAATGCCGCCGTCAGCCGCTCCCTGCCCTGCTCGACCGATGCAATCCCAAGCGTCACCGTGGTCACTGGCGGTTCCTCCATGCTTCGACGTCCGCCCAGAAATCCGCCTGCAGCCCGTCCAGGCTGCGGAAGCGGTACGCCACCTCGACGTCGCCCAGATGCTTGTGGTCGCCCTTGCCGACCTCGTTGTCGTAGCGCAGCACGCAGCTGCCATCCGCCACCAGGGCCAGCCGGTACTTGAAGCCGTGCCTGCTGCCGCGCACTTGCTCCGGCACCTGCCAGACCACCGCCTCGACGAGGGCGGTCTCCGTCAGCACCAGGCGCATGCGCAGGGGCAGGGTCGCCTTCATGCTGGATGTGACGCCGGCATGTCGGAGATGGTACCAACAGTCCTGCTGTTGTCAATTACTCCAACAGCATCGGTGCGACGTGGCCCTTGGGTCTCCTGCCGCGCCGCCCGGTTCGTGCCGTCCGCCTACCGGATCGAGCACGCCGGATACCCGTTCGCCTTCATGAACTGCTTGGCCTCCACCCACCAGTTCATGTCCTTCTCCCACCTGGCCCGCTTGTGGCCGGATCCGTCCGCCCCCAGCGTCCCCCAGATCACGATGCCATCCGCCCCCAGCCGCTTGAGCGTCTGCAGCTGGGTCAGGAACACGCCCTTGTCGACCAGCTTCTTGCGGATCTTCGGATCGCTGGCGAAGTCGTGGTACTGGGGCCAGAGATAGGGATAGACCGGCTTCTTCCCGATCTTGGGCTGCCAGTCCTGCCGGATCAGCCGCATGATCCCCTCGGCCCTGGCGATCCAGCCCTTGCTGCCGGTCTCCCGGTAGCGGGTGTACATCTGCGGGAACAGCACCGCGCTGGCCGCCGCGATCCGCATCGCGAACGTGTTGGTGGCGAGGTTGGCCGGGACCTGGCCACGACCGTTGATGTAGCCGAAATAGTCGTTGATCGGCGCCTGGCCGAAATAGCCCAAGAGCGTGCCCTTGGTCTTGATCGCGGCCTGGTTGCGGAAATGGGTCATCAGGCGCGTGTACTGATCGGCCTTGCGCGCAGCGGCCGGGTCGCCCAGCTTGATCATCCAGCCCTGCTTCTCGACGTTGAGCACCACCAGCTTGCTGGCCGGCGTGGCATTCGCGATCGTCCGGGTGGCGGTCTTCAGCTGCGCGCCGGCCAGGTCGAGCGGCTGGTGGTAGCGCGGCATGGCGCTGCCGAAGATCGCGGATTCGGTGATCAGCGGCACCTGCTCGATGCCGCAGGCCCTGAGCTGCGCTGCGGTCGGCGCCTTGGCGGTGGCACCGTTCGTCCAGCTCATCTGCCAGTAGATCTTGAAAGGTGGTGGCGACTTGGCGCTGGCGTCAGCGGACAGCAGTCCCATAAAACCTAAGCAGAACAGGCTCCAGTGTACGGTCCGTGACAGAACAACGACACGGCGGCGGACGCGCGCGAACATTCCTGCACCTCCTACAGGGGAAACTGTGAGGCGAACCATAGGTTCTGACGTCATTTTGCCGGCGGTCGACAGAACATTGCCGGCTGGCGGTCGAATCGAGATCGGGGGGTCCTGACACAGCTCTTCCAGATGTGCAACATGTCTTGCCTAGGATGGTGCCATACTATGTGCATCTTTTGTGGGTGCCCGCGCCTGCCGCCAGCACCCCGCGAGCGTCACTGGCAACGCGGCCGGTCCGGCGCGCAGAAACGTCTGCACCGCCTCGACGCCCAGCCGCCCGCCCCGCTAAGGACCGGTTGCCCGGCCGCCGCTCCTGCTCGACGGCCATGACCGGCAGGTCCCGGTCCAGCCTATGAGAGGTTCGGATGTTCCAGTTCTCCGCCCGCCCCGTCGCCATCACCGGTGCCGGCGGCGGCATCGGCCAACGTTTGGTGGCGCGATTCGTGGAAGCCGGTGCCAAGGTCGCCGCCTTCGACCGCACGATGGAGCAGGTGGCGGACCTGCCGGGCGTGGCGTTTCGGGGCGCGTTCACCATGGGCGATCGGGCCGGCGCCGAGGCGGCGCTGGCCGAGGCGGAACAGGCGCTGGGGCCGATCAAGGTGCTGGTCAACAATGCCGGCGGGGCCCGTGCCGAGACGCTGACCGACCTGACCCCGGAGAAGTGGGACGAGGAGGTTCTCCTCAACCTGACCGGCACCTACCAGGTCACCACCCCGGTCCTGGCAAGCATGCGCAAGAGCGGCGGCGGCGCCATCGTCACGATCGGCACGGTCAACGCGCTCATGCA
>NZ_WUJP01000920.1 GCF_009806515.1 Geminicoccus flavidas
TTTCGGCAATCCCGGCTATGCCGCAGCCAAGGCGGGCCTGGTCGCCTACACCAAGGCGATCGCCACCGAGCAGGGCCGCTTCGGCATCCGCGCTAACATCGTCTGCCCGGGCTCGACCCGCACGCCCGCCTGGAACCGCCGCATCGAAAAGGACCCGACCATCGTCGAGCGCCTTTCCAAGCACTACCCGATCGGCCGCATGGTCGAGCCCGACGAGGTCGCTAGCGCCGTCCTGTTCCTCGTTTCCGACCTGGCATCCGGCATCAGCGGTGCGGTCCTGCCGGTCGATGGCGGCCTGATGGCCGGCATGAAGGCGATGACCGAGGTGATCACCTCGGAGACCTTCTGAGCCGGCCATCCAGCTAATAGGATCATAGGCCTATTCATGCTATCCTGCGCTGTCCACCGCGCAGGATGCCTTCGATGCCACTCCATACCGAACCCGAAACAGGTTTTTGCACAAACGAACCCCAGAACGGCGAAACGCTGTCCAATATCAGTGGTTTGGCCGTCGGGTTCGCTTTGCATTCCGGGCCTGAGCAGCCCGAGCGCCGGAGAGGCCGCCCCGATACCCATTTTGCACGAACGAACCCGAGAACGGCAAAACCATCATCCAGATCAATGACTTGACTGTTCAGCCCGCGCCTGGACGGTTGAGCAGAACCTGAACCCTCACCCGCCCTTAGCCTGCTCCGGGAACATCGCGACCAGGCTTTCCTCCTTCGCCTCCGCCACGCCTCGCTCGGTGATCAGCCCGGTCACATAGCGCGCCGGGGTCACGTCGAAGGCCCAGTTGCCGCCGGGGCTGCCGGGGTTGGTGATCTGCACCGTGTGCAGCTTGCCCAGGGCATCGCGCCCGGTCACATGGGTGAGCTCGCGGTCGGCGCGCTGCTCGATCGGGATCTCCTTCACCCCGTCCCGGATCCGCCAGTCGATCGTGGTCGACGGCAGGGCCACATAGAACGGCACGCCGTTGGCATCGGCCGCCAGGGCCTTGAGATAGGTGCCGATCTTGTTGGCGACGTCGCCGGTCCGCGTGGTGCGGTCGGTGCCGACGATGCAGAGATCGACCTGGCCATGCTGCATCAGGTGCCCGCCGACATTGTCGGCGATGATGGTGTGCGGCACCTCCTCGTGCAGCAGCTCATACGCAGTGAGCGAGGCGCCCTGGTTGCGCGGCCGGGTCTCGTCGACCCAGACATGCAGGTCGATCCCCTCCTCGCGCGCGGCATAGACCGGTGCCGTGGCGGTGCCGCGGTCGATCGTGGCGAGCCAGCCGGCATTGCAGTGGGTGAGCACGTTGACGGGGCCCCCGCCCTTGCGCCGGGCAACCTCGCGGATCAAGTCCAGCCCGTGCCGGCCGATGGCGGAACAGATCTCGACATCCTCGTCGCAGATCGCCGCGGCCTCGGCGAACGCGCGGTCCACCCGGCCGGACGGTGCCTCGGCCAGCAGCACGGCGCGCATCCGCTCCAGCCCCCAGCGCAGGTTCACCGCGGTGGGCCGGGTGCGGATCAGCCGCTGATAGGCCTGCTCCACGCCCGCATCGGACGGGTCGGCCAGCATCGC
>NZ_WUJP01000921.1 GCF_009806515.1 Geminicoccus flavidas
CAGCGCCATGCCATAGGCGGCGGTCCCGCCGATCAGCGGCGCGCCGCGCACCAGCATGGTCTCGATCGCCGCCGCCGCGGCTTCCAGGTCGGGCAGGTCCGCCACCACGAACTCGTGGGGCAGCCGGGTCTGGTCGATCACCCGGACCTTGTGGTCCGCCTCGGTCCAGATGGTGCGATAGGGACGCCCCTCGATGCGCATGTCGTTTGTACCACTTTCTCGGCCGCGGGATACGGGCGGCATGTGGGGACGGCAACGGCGTGGTTGCAAGCGGGACCATGGTCCGATTATAGGAATATCAGCCTTAACACGCGCAGCCGAGGAACTCCGTCATGACCACCCTCCGCTTCACCGACCGCGGCCCCGAGGTCAAGCGCATGCAGGAGCGCCTGACCCTGCGCGGCTTCCGCCCGGGCTCCGCCGACGGAATCTTCGGTGCGGCCACCGAGGCGGCGCTGATCGCCTTCCAGCGTGCCCAGGGCCTGCTGCCCGACGGCGTCTATGGTCCGAAGACGCGGCTGCGGCTGGATCCGGCGGGCATCCTGCAGAAAGCCGAGCCCTATCTCTTCCTGTCCGCCGACCTGGTGGCGAAGATGTTCCCGGCCACGCCTGCCGGCAACATCGCCCGCTTCCTCCCGCTGATCCTGGCGGCACTCAAGGCGTCCGGCATCGCGGACAAGCCCATGATCCTGACCGCACTGGCCACCATCCGCGCCGAGACCGAAGGCTTCCTGCCGATCGAGGAGCGGGTGTCGCGCTTCAACACCTCGCCCGGCGGCAAGCCCTTCGACCTCTACGACCAGCGCGCGGATCTTGGCAATCGCGGCCGGCCCGACGGTGAGCGCTATCGCGGCCGCGGCTTCGTCCAGCTCACCGGCCGGGCCAACTACACGACGATCGGCAAGGCGCTGGGCATGGGCATGGCCTTGGTCCAGGATCCCGCTCGCGCCCTGGAGCCGGAAACCGCGGCCAGGATCCTCGCGGCCTTCCTCCACCCCCACGAGCGGGAGATCAAGGAGGCCGTGCTGGATGGCGACCTCCTGCGCATCCGCCGGCTGGTGAACGGCGGCAGCCACGGCTTCGGCCGGTTCGCCGACGCCTTTTTGCGCGGCTTCCGCCTGATCGAGGACCCGGTCTGGCCGGCGGGCGAGCTGGACGCCGCGATCCGCGCTCGCCCGGACCTGCGCTCGACCTGAATCGGCCTGCTGTAGAATGGAACCCGGGCCTGCCGGTCTCGTTCCCCGCCCAAATCCGTGCAACCCGGAGGGAACGATCATGCCCAAGATCGACCAGGCCCGCATCCTGATCATGGCCACCGACGGCTTCGAGCAGTCCGAACTCATCGTGCCGCGCGACAAGCTGCGCGCGGCCGGCGCCAGGGTCGAGGTGGCTTCGCCGTCCGGCCAGGAGATCCGCGGCTGGGACGAGACCGACTGGGGCGAGACGGTCCCCGTCGACCTACCGATCGACCAGGCCAAGATCGACAATTACGACGCACTGGTCCTGCCGGGCGGACAGATCAACCCGGACAAGCTGCGCACCGAGCCCAAGGCGGTGGACCTGGTCAAGCAGTTCGTCTCGTCCGGCAAGGTGGTGGCCGCGATCTGCCACGGCCCTTGGCTCCTGGTCGAGGCCGACGCCCTGCGCGGTCGCAAGGTCACCTCGTTCCAGTCGATCAAGACCGACGTCGCCAATGCCGGCGGCAACTGGGTCGACCAGGAGGTGGTGGTCGACCAGGGCATCATCACCAGCCGCTCGCCCAAGGACCTGGACGCCTTCGTCGGCAAGATCGTCGAGGAGGTGCAGGAAGGCCGCCACCAGCGCGCCGCCTGACCTTCCCGGAGCCGGCCTGAAGCCCGGCTAGACCCAGCGGATCAGCACCACCCCGCCGGCCAGCATCGCGACGCCGATCAGGCGCGGCAGGTCGATGGGGTGGCCCGGCACGCCCAGCAGGGCGAAATGGTCGATCAGGATCGAGGCGATCAGCTGGCCGGCGATGAAGATCGCCACCGTGGTCGCCGCCCCCAGCCGGGGTGTGGCCATCAGTGCTGCCAGCACGTAGAGCGCGCCGATGATCCCGCCGATCCACATCCACCACGGGCCCGCCACCAGCTCGCGCAGGTTGGGGGCCGGCAGCCGCCCCGCCACCACCAGCACCGCCATCAGGCAGGTGCTGACGAACACCGAGATCAGCGCCCCGTAGATCGGGTGCCCGGCGCGCGACGCCACCTGGGCGTTGAGCAGGGGCTGCATTGAGATCCCGGCTCCCATGACCGCGATCCAGGCCCCCAGCAGAAACTGAATCAAGCCGCACTCCCCGAACCGGCACCCTCGCCTAGCATGGCCGCTGCCGCTAGAGTGCGCCAGCCGCGCCCTTAGCTCAGCGGATAGAGCAACCGCCTTCTAAGCGGTAGGTCGCAGGTTCGATCCCTGCAGGGCGCGCCATTCCCGAACAAGAGCGAGAACCGAGGGCGCCGAGGCCCCGCGCGGCAGTCCGGGCCGGAGGGAGGGTCACAGGCTGCACCATCTCAGGCGTCCTGCCGGACAGATGGCAGGGAAAGAGAGACCGCTCGCGCCATCGAGAACCGGCGCGTGCGACCTCAAGGGAAAGTCGCTAGCCTGTCTTCGGCCCGGAGCCGGCACTCGATCAGGAAAGGTGGCAGGCATGAACCTGGAAGATCTGTACCGCCTGCTGCGCAGCGA
>NZ_WUJP01000106.1 GCF_009806515.1 Geminicoccus flavidas
CTTGAAGTGAATGTTCAGGCCGTGCGCGAACATCAGCGCAGCGCCCTGCTTCATGTTGGCGGCGAGCTCTTCAGCCCACAGATCGGCCTGGAGCTCGTCGGGCACCAGCACCATGACGACGTCGGCCCACTTCGCGGCCTCGGCGGGCGTCATCGCCTTCAGGCCGGCGGCCTCGACCTTCTTGCGGGTGGGCGAGTTCGCGCGCAGGCCGACCACGACCTCGGCGACGCCGCTGTCCTTGAGGTTGTTGGAATGGCCGAAGCCCTGGCTGCCATAGCCGATGATGGCGACCTTCTTCGACTTGATCAGGTTGAGATCGGCATCCCGATCGTAATAGACGCGCATGTTTCGCCCCTCCCGGCTCGACAATGACGGATGTTGACGGTGCGGATTACTCGCTGCGGTCGCTTTGCAGCATGTTCTCGCCGCGCGCGATCGCGACCACGCCGGCGCGACTGACCTCGGCGGGTTCCACCAGCGAGATGAAGGCATCGACCTCGTCGGAGGTACCGGTGCATTCGAACACGAACGAGCCGGGCGAGCTGTCGACCAGGCGCGCGTGCATGAAGTCGGCGATCCTTAGCGCCTGGACCAGGCGCTCGCGGGTGCCGGTGATCTTGACCAGGGCCAGCTCGCGCTCGACGTGCGGCCCTTCCACCGTCAGGTCCTGGACCTTGTGGACCGGCACCAGCCGGGCCAGGAGGTTCTGGATCTGCTCGATGACGAGGCGGGTGCCGGTGGTGACGATGTTGATGCGCGACAGGCCGCGCTCCTTGTCGACCTCGGCGACGGTCAGGCTCTCGATGTTGTAGCCCCGGCCGGAGAACAGGCCGATGACGCGGGCCAGCACGCCGGGTTCATTGTCCACCAGCACCACGATGGTGTGGCGCTCTTCAGGCATCGTCATGTGCGGGGGTATCCCCGTTATCGGTATGTGCGGTGGCGACCGGCACTGAAGTGCCGGTCGCGGCGAGATCGAGCGAAGCGTTGGTTCAGACGGTTACCATGCCGTCTTCGGAGCCCTTGACCACGCCCCAGTCATCGTCCGGTGCGAGCTGGATCTCGTTATGCGCGGCACCGCCCGGGATCATCGGGTAGACGTTCTCGGCCTGATCGGTGATGCAGTCGACGATCACCGGCCGGTCGACCTTCAGCATCTCGCGGATGACGTCGTCGACCTCATCGGGCTTGGAGCAGCGCAGGCCCACCGCACCGAAGGCTTCCGCCAGCTTCACGAAGTCCGGCAGGCTGTCGTTGTAGCTCTCGGCATAGCGGTTGCCGTGGAAGAACTCCTGCCACTGGCGGACCATGCCCATGTAGCTGTTGTTCAGGATGAACGACTTCACGGGCAGGCGGTACTGGAGGGCCGTCGACATCTCCTGCATGTTCATCAGCCAGGAGGCGTCGCCGGACACGCAGACCACCAGCGAGTCCGGGTGCGCGATCTGCACGCCGATCGCGGCCGGCAGGCCATAGCCCATGGTGCCGAGCCCGCCCGAGGTCATCCAGCGCAGCGGCTTCTCGAACTTGAAGTGCTGGGCAGCCCACATCTGGTGCTGGCCGACGTCCGTCGTGATGTAGACGTCCTGGTCCCTGGTCAGGTCGTAGAGGCGCTGGATCGCGTATTGCGGCTTGATCAGGGTGGAGCTGTTGCGGAAACCCAGCGAGTTCTTGCCGCGCCACTCCTCGATCTGGCTCCACCAGGCCGCCGTGCGCTCGTTCTTCACTGGCTCGTTGTCCCGCCGGTTCCAGGCGTCCAGCATGGCGCGCAGGGTCGGCAGGGCGTCGCCCACGATCGGCAGGTCGACCGCGATGTTCTTGTTGATCGAAGATGGGTCGATGTCGACGTGGATCTTCTTCGAGTTCGGCGAGAACTTCGCCGTGGTACCGGTCACCCGGTCGTCGAAGCGCGCACCGATGCAGACCATCACGTCGCAGTCGTGCATGGCCATGTTGGCTTCGTAGGTGCCGTGCATGCCGAGCATGCCCAGGAACTGCGGATCAGAGGCTGGATAGGCGCCGAGACCCATCAGCGTCAGCGTGACCGGGTAGCCGGTGGCCCGGACCAGCTCGGTGAGCGTCGCACAGGCTTCGGTGCCCGAGTTCACCACGCCGCCGCCGACATAGAAGACCGGCCGCTCGGCGCGCTTGAGCAGGTCGACGGCCTGCTCGATCCGCTCCATGGACGGCTCGCGCACCTCGACCCGGCCGCGGATGCGCGACTGCTTCATCGACCGATAGGGGGCCTGGCTCATCTGCACATTCTTGGGCAGGTCGACCACCACCGGGCCGGGCCGGCCGGTGCGCGCCACGTGGAACGCTTCGTGGATGGCCGAGGCCAGGTCCTCGACGTCCTTCACCAGGTAGTTGTGCTTGGTGCAGGGGCGCGTGATGCCGACCGTGTCGGCTTCCTGGAAGGCGTCGTTGCCGATCATGTGGGTTGGCACCTGGCCGGTCAGGCAGACCAGCGGCACCGAATCCATCAGCGCGTCGGTCAGGCCGGTCACCGTAT
>NZ_WUJP01000115.1 GCF_009806515.1 Geminicoccus flavidas
TCGCGGGGGCCAGGGCGGTGGTGCAGGCGCTGGGAGCGCTCACCTCGGGCGATCTTGCGGTGGCCCCCCTGCAAGCCTATTTTGAGCTATCCCGAGCCGACGATATGGTGTCCCAAGGCGCGCGCGGAGCGTGAATCCTGCTTCCCGAGAGTTGACTGAATGCTGAACAAGATCCCGATGACTCCCATGGGTCACACGAGACTGGAGGCAGAGCTCAAGCGCCTGAAGACCGTCGAGCGGCCGGCGGTCATTCGCGCGATCGCCGAGGCGCGCGAGCACGGGGACCTCTCCGAGAACGCCGAATACCACGCGGCGCGCGAGCGGCAGGGCTTCATCGAAGGCCGGGTCATGGAGCTGGAGGACAAGCTGTCCCGCGCCGAGGTGATCGACATCGCCACCCAGTCGGGCAGCAAGGTGATGTTCGGCGCCACGGTGAAGCTGGTTGACGAGGAAACCGACGAGGAAACCAGCTACCAGATCGTCGGCCCCGACGAGGCGGAGATCCAGCAAGGGCTGCTCTCGATTGCCTCGCCGCTGGCCCAGGCCCTGCTCGGCAAGGAGAGCGGCGAGACCGTGGAAGTCTCCACGCCGCGCGGCACCCGCTATTTCGAGATCCTCGAAGTACGCTTCGGCTAGAAGGAGCGAACCTGGTGGCGGCTGTCTCGCCGGTCGTCTGGGGGCTGCTGGACGACCGGCCCGGTCACGCCACGCAGGTTCTCGGCATCGGTGACGCCCTGCCCTGGCCCATGGTGGAAAAGCCCATGGGCTTCGGCTGGCTGTCGCGTCTGGACGTGCGGGTGCTGGGTGCTAGCGCACTCGGGCTGAACCGGGCGGCACGCGCGCGCCTGGTGCCGCCCTGGCCCGACCTCCTGATCACCTGCGGGCGGCGTTGCCTGCCGGTGGCCCGCTGGATCAAGCGGCAGGCGGGCGGGCGCACCCGGATCGTCCATGTCATGCGCCCGGCGGTCGCGACCGACATCGACCTCCTGGTGCTGCCCTATCACGACCGCAAGCTCACCAACGAGGAGGCCGAGGTCCTCCGGGTGACGGGCGCGCCGCACCGGGTGAACGCCGCGCGGCTGGCTGAGGCGCGGGCGCGGTTTGCCTCCCGGTTCGCGCATCTGCCGGCTCCCCGGATCGCGGTCCTGGCCGGCGGCCCTGCCCGCCACGTGCGCTACCGGCGCGACTGGGCCAGGGATCTCGGCCAGCGGGCCACTGCTCTCGCCCAGGCCAAGGGCGGCTCGCTGATGGTGACCACCAGCCGGCGCACGGGCAGTGCGGCCACGGCCGAGCTGGCCGCGACGCTGAAGCTGCCGCACCTGATGTGGAAGCCGGGCGACTCCGAGGACAATCCCTATCTGGGCATGCTGGCGCTGGCCGATGCGATCGTGGTCAGCGTCGATTCGGTCTCGATGATGAGCGAGGCCTGCGCCACCGGCGTGCCCGTCCATGTCTATGGCGGCGACCGGCTGGTCGGCCACAAGCTCAAGATGCTGGTGGCCAGGCTGTTCAAGGAGGGGCGGATCGTGGCACTCGGCGACCCGTTCGACCACGAGCCGCCTCCCCCGCTGGACGCCGCTGCCGAGGTGGCCCGCGTCGTCATGGAGCGCGCGGAACTGTGGTTCCCGATGGTGGGCCGTGTTAATGCCGCGATGTCGGAGGCGAGATGAACGAGCGTCATGCACAGGTGCTGGTGATGGGCGGCGGCCCTGCCGGGTACACCGCGGCCATCTATGCGGCCCGTGCGAACCTCAAGCCCGTGCTCATCCAGGGCATACAGCCAGGCGGCCAGCTCTCGATCACCACCGACGTCGAGAACTATCCAGGCTTTGCCGAGGCCATCCAGGGCCCCTGGCTGATGGAGCAGATGTCGGCGCAGGCCGAGAACTGCGGCGCCGAGTTGATCTTCGACTTGGTCACCGACGTCGACCTGTCGGTCCGGCCGTTCCGGCTCACGCTGGACGGCGGCAGCATCTTCACCTGTGACGCGCTGATCGTCGCGACCGGTGCCCAGGCGCGCTGGCTCGGCATCGACGCGGAGCAGCGCTTTATGGGCCACGGCGTGTCGGCCTGCGCCACCTGCGACGGCTTCTTCTTCCGCGGCAAGCGCGTCGTGGTGGTGGGCGGCGGCAACACGGCGGTCGAGGAGGCCCTCTACTTGGCGGGGCTGGCCGCCCATGTCACGCTGGTGCACCGGCGCGACCAGTTGCGTGCGGAGAAAATCCTGCAGGACCGGCTGTTCGCCCGGCCGAACGTCGAGGTGATCTGGGATTCGATCGTGACCGACCTGGCCGGCACGGACGACCCCAAGGGTGTTACCGGTGTCGTCCTCGCCTCGACCAAGGACGGTGCCCAGCGGCACATCCCCGCCGACGGGCTGTTCGTGGCGATCGGCCACGACCCGGCCACCGGCCTGTTCCGCGGCAAGCTCGCCATGGACGAGGAAGGCTACTTGCTCACCGAGCGGGGGCGCACCTTCACCTCGGTGGACGGCGTATTCGCCGCGGGCGACGTCCAGGACAAGATCTATCGCCAGGCCGTGACCGCAGCCGGCTCGGGCTGCATGGCGGCGCTGGATGCGGAGCGCTGGCTGACGGCCCGGGGAATGCACTGACGCCATGCCACCCAAGAGCAGCCAGGACAAGGACTTCTTCCGCAGCGAAGGGCCCGACTGGGACCGGATCCGTATCTTCCATTCGGTGGCAGAGGCCGGAAGCTTCACCAGGGCGGCGGACCGGCTGGGCCTGTCCCAGTCGGCGATCAGCCGGCAGATCAGCGCGCTCGAGGAGGAACTGGGTGCGGCGGTGTTCCACCGCCACGCCCGCGGCCTGGTCCTGACCGAGCAGGGCGAGATCCTGCTGGAGACCGCGCGCGAGATCGCGCGCAAGATGGCGATGACGGTCTCTGCCCTGCAGGAGCGGCGCGACGAGCCGGCCGGCCATCTGCGGGTCACCACCACGGTCGGCATCGGCACGGTCTGGCTCACCCACCACCTACCGGCCTTCCTGGACGCCTATCCGGACATCACCATCTCGCTGATGGTGACCGACGAGGATCTGGACCTCGGCATGCGCCAAGCCGACGTGGCGCTGCGCCTGACCAGGCCCACCCAGGGCGACCTAGTCCAGCGCAAGCTGATGACCTCGCGCACCCATATCTATGCCGCACCGGGCTATCTCGCCCGGCATAGCCTGCCCGAGAAGGCGGACGATCTCGACCGGCACCGGCTGATCGTCTACGGCGAGGAAGCGCCGGTGCCGTCGCTCAACTGGATCCTGCAGGCTGGCAGGGACGACGAGGTCCAGGGGCCGATGCGGCGGCCGACCCTTTCGGTCAACCATGTCTACGGCATGCTGCGCGCAGCCGAGGCGGGTCTCGGCCTGGCTTCCCTGCCGGACTATCTGGGCGCGCCGAGCAAGAACCTGGTCCGGG
>NZ_WUJP01000205.1 GCF_009806515.1 Geminicoccus flavidas
ATGATGGCGCTGCGCACGAACAGCACCTGCCAGACTGACAGACCGGCGACCAACAACTTCACGCTGGCATCGTGAACCGAGAACAGGAACCAGGCGAACGCCACGCAGGCCACACCTCCGAAGATCTGGGCACCGCTCCGTTCCGGCCCTGCCTGCTCCATTCCCCATCCGCCATCCAAGGCGCACCGCCGCTTCGCGCCAACCTAGCGGCGGTCGTCGACCCGCCGCGCGCCTGGCTGATGCATGGGCATGAACGGGCTGATCACCGCCCACTGCGCGTCCGTCAGCCAGAACAGGCCCGCCATCGCCCTCTCCCGCGTCCGCCCGTGACCGCCCGTGACCGCCACAGGAGCGCGATCACCCAGCGCACACAAGAACCTGATCGGGTTCAGACCTTAGGCGTAAAACTGACCCGGTTCTGCTGGTTCGTTTCTTCCTTTTCCATCGCCTGAGCGCAGGCGCTACCCGCGTGCAGGAACACGCAGAGCCGGCCATCGCTGCAGGCTCTCAGCTCTGGCTTCCGCATTTCCTCGCATTCATGCCGGCGG
>NZ_WUJP01000116.1 GCF_009806515.1 Geminicoccus flavidas
TGCTGCCCGACCTGGAGGGTCCGGGGTTCACCTGCTACTTCGTCTATCCGGAGGAGCTGCGTGCCTCCAAGCGGGTGACGGTGTTCCGCGACTTCCTTCTGGAGAAGGTCGCCGAGCAGCCGATCTGGTGAGGCCCGTGCTGATATTTTGATCACAGGTGACGGGCGGCATGCGTCACGTGCACATCACCCATCGCGAACCGATCTAGGCAAGCGACGCGATCGCTATTATCTTCTGCAACGCAACAACGCACCGCCTGGGATGCGCTGCTGCCCAGGAGATCGAGCTCAGCTCTCTGCTGGATGGATCCGGCCATGCTGGGTCCGACCGAACTTCGGTTCGTTCCCAGGCATTTAGCCTCCCTGATCTACTCGGCCGGGTCGCAAGATCCGGCCACTTTTTTTGGGATAACGTCTGACTTTATCGATGGGCTGAACCCGGTCGTCAAGCAGTACGTGGTCGTTCCGGCAACTTCTTGTGCAGTCTTTGCAGTGCGAAATTTTATTGCTGCGGCGCAGCGAATATTCGCCGCAACCACCGTAAATTCCTGCTGCAGTGCAGCAACGACACTTCGATTCGAATGCGCGAGTCCTTTCCAGCGATTTCTCTTTCTGCGCGAAATACCTACTTGTAGAGTTCTTCCCCCTCCAGCCCCGCATACAGCCCGGCTACCTGTTCGGCATAGCCGTTGAACAGGCGGGTCGGCACCGAACTGAAATCACCCAGCGGCCGCTCGTAGGCTTGGCTCCAGCGCGGGTGGGGCACATCCGGATTGACGTTGGCCCAGAAGCCGTACTCAGAGGGTCCGAGTTCCTCCCAATAGCTGACCGGCCGCTGATCGGTGAGCGTGATCCGCCGGATCGACTTGATCGACTTGAACCCGTACTTCCACGGAGTGACCAGCCGAATCGGCGCGCCGTTCTGCTTCTTGAGCGGCTTGCCGTACATGCCGGTCGCGATGAAGGCGAGTTCGTTGGCCGCCTCGGCCACGGTCAGGCCCTCCACATAGGGCCAGGGATACCAGCTCTGCTGCTGCTCGGGCGCCTCGTCCGGGTTCAGGAAGGTCTCGAAGCGGACATACTTGGCGCTGCCCAGCGGGCGGGCCAGGTCGAGCAGGGCCTTGAGCGGGAAGCCGCTCCAGGGCACGTCCATCGACCAGGCCTCGACGCAGCGATGGCGATAAAGCCGCTCTTCGATCGGCAGCCGCCGCACGATCGCCTCCAGCTCGAGCTCCTGGGGTGTCTCGACCATGCCGTCGATCGTGACCAGCCACGGCCGGATGGTCAGGGCCTGCGCCGCATCGACGATGTTCTTGCTGCCGCCGAACTCGTAGAAATTGTTGTAGGTCGTGGCGATGCTCTCGTCGGTGAGCGGCCGGTCGAGCACATAGGCGGGATTGCGGCTGCCCGGATAGAGCTCGGGTGCGGCCAGCTCCTCGGCGGCACGCGGCCGCCCGGGCAGCACGGCCAGTGCGCTGCCCAGGCCCAGGCCCGCCAGCAGTCGGCGCCGGTTCAGCACCAGGTGCTCGCCGGTCACCCGGTGGTCGATCACGTCCCAGATCCTGCGCGAACGGGTCAGCATGGCGATCCTCCTCCTCTACCTCAGAGGTTACGCCGGCTAGCCGATTTCCGTCACGCGATCACGCGCGTGTGAACGAAAGATCCTTGGGAAAGCCCACCGGCGTGTTGCGGCCGGACTGGGCGCGCTCGCCCATCCAGCTGGTGCATTCCTCGCGCCGCTGGCGGCTGCCGGTCTGCCAGGTGAAGCCCTTGGACGGATCGATCGTGGCGATGTCGGCCACCAGGGCGGAGTGCAGCTTCATGAGCTGCACGCCCTTGCCGCGCCCCAGCACCTTGAGCTGGTCCAGCGGGAACACCAGGAGGCGACGATGGCTACCGAGCACCGCCAGATGGTCGGCGGTGACGGGCACGACCTTGACGAGCTGGTCGCCGGCGTCCAGGTCCACCACCTGCTTGCCGGCCTTGGTCGCGGCGACGATGGCGCTCTCCTCCACCACGAAGCCACGCCCGCGCGCGGTCGCGACCACGAGGCGCCCGTCGGGGCGATGCACTGCCGCATCGACGATCGGCACGCCCTTGGCGATGTCGACGAACAGGGACAAGGGCTCGCCGGTGCCGCGTCCGCCGGGCAGGCGGTCGACCGGCACGGTGAACATCCGCCCGTCCGCGGCGAACACCAGCAGGCGGTCGGTCGACTGCGCCTCCAGCGCGAAGCGCGGCCCGTCGCCCTCCTTGTATTTCTGCTCGACCAGATCGAGCTGATGGCCGCGCGCGGTGCGGATCCAGTTGTGCTCGGACAGCAGGATCGTCACCGGCACGCGCTCGACCTGCGCCTCGAAGCGCTCGGGCTCGATCACCGGTGCGGTGCCGAACTGAGTACGGCGCGGGTCGGCGAACTGCTTGCGGCTGGCCTTGACCTCGTCGGACAGTGCCTTGCGGCGCAGCTTTGGGTCGCTCAGGAGCCTGACCAGCTTGGCCTTCTCCGCCTCGAGCTGGTCATGCTCGCGGCGCAGCTCCATCTCCTCGAGCTTGCGCAGGTTGCGCAGGCGCAGGTTCAGGATCGCCTCGGCCTGGATCTCCGACAGCTCGAAGGTCCGCATCAGCACGGGCTTGGGCTCGTCCTCCTCGCGGATGATCCGGATCACCTCGTCGATGTCGAGGAAGGCCTTGAGGTAGCCTTCCAGGAGGTGCAGCCGGTCGTCGATCTTGCGCAGGCGGAAGGCGGAGCGACGCTCCAGCACCACCATGCGGTGGTCGAGCCAGGACTGCAGCGCTTCCGCCAGGCCCATCACCCGGGGCGTGCCGGTGGCGTCCAGCACGTTCAGGTTCAAGGACAGCCGCACCTCCAGGTCGGTTGCGCGGAACAGCTGCTCCATGAGCAGCTCCGGCTCGACCGTGCGGGCGCGCGGCACCAGGACGATGCGGATCTGGTCGGTCGACTCGTCGCGCAGGTCGGCCAGGAGCGGCAGCTTCTTGGCGATGAGCTGCTCGGCGATGTCCTCGATCAGCCGGCTCTTCTGCACCTGGTAGGGGATCTGGTCGACGATGATCCGGTATTGCCCCAGCGGCAGTTGCTCGACCCGGTAGCTGGCGCGCAGCCGGAAGCCGCCGCGGCCTGTGGCATAGGCCTGCTGGATGGTGGCCGGCCCGTCGATCAGGATGCCGCCGGTCGGCAGGTCCGGCCCCGGCACGAACTTCATCAGCTCCGATGCGGTCGGCAGCGGCGCCTCGGCCGGCCGGCTCAGCATGAACAGGAGTGCCTCGCACAGCTCGCCGACATTGTGCGGCAGGATCGAGGTGGCCATGCCGACCGCGATCCCGGTAGCACCGTTGGCCAGCAGGTTCGGCACGGCTGCCGGCAGGATCACCGGCTCCTCTTCCGAGCCGTCATAGGTCGGCCGGAAGTCCACCGTGTCCTGGTCGATCCCGTCCAGCAGCGCCATGGCGTACTTGGTGAGGCGGCTCTCGGTGTAGCGCATCGCCGCCGGGTTATCGCCGTCGATGTTGCCGAAGTTCCCCTGCCCTTCCACGAGCGGATAGCGCTGAGCGAAGTCCTGGGCGAGCCGGACCAGGGCGTCATAGACCGACTGGTCGCCGTGCGGGTGGAACTTGCCGATCACGTCGCCGACCACGCGGGCGCATTTCTTGTAGCCGCCGGAGGGATCCAGGCGGAGCTGGAGCATGGCGTAGAGCAGGCGGCGCTGCACCGGCTTCAGCCCGTCGCGGACGTCGGGAAGCGAGCGGGCGGTGATGGTCGATAGAGCGTAGGCCAGGTAGCGCTCAGACAGGGCCTGGGCGAGCGGCACCGATTCGATCTGTTCAGTCTGGGCGGCGGAGCGGGTCATGAATCTCGCGGTCTCGTCAGGGGAGCGGGCTTCGCTCAGTCGGCGGGTCGGGTCGGTGCGTCGGGTGCTGCAGGGCCCAGCAGGTCCAGGAGGCGCAGCCGCGCCTGGGGTGGCGGCCGGTTCACCGCATCGAACAGGCGCTGGTCTAAAAAATGCCCGGTGAGGCGCAGCCCGTCCACCACCTCGGCCCGGTCGGGACGGCTGCCGTCCAGGAGGAAACGGGGCAGCTTCAGGAGCCGGGGCGCCCAGTCGCCCGCCGCCGCCTCCGCCACCGCGGCCCCGGTGCGCGGCGACACATAGGCCAGGCCTTCCGTGGCACCGGACACCGCGCAGCGGTCCAGCGCCAGACCGAACCCGGCCTCGGCCAGCAGCACCAGTTCGAACCGGACATAGTCGGCCAGCCAGGCCTCGTCCTTGCCCAGCGCATCGACCAGGCGCAAGGTGGCGGCATAGAGCACCGGGTGCGGGTCGCGCTCGGCCAGGGCCGCATCCAGC
>NZ_WUJP01000117.1 GCF_009806515.1 Geminicoccus flavidas
AACGCCATGGCCGCGGTGAGTCCGGCCAGTTCCAGTGGCGCATCCAGCACGTCGGCGGCATGAAGGCGGATGGGCTCGCCCTTCAGGCTGCCGAGCTGCTCCGCGGTGCGGGCGTGCCAGACCAGGTCCAGCCGGTTGCCGGGCTGCCAGAGATGGGCCTGGGCTCGCGAGCCGCCGCCCTGGACCAGGCCGGCATGGCGGCCATGCTCGAAGGTAAAGGCGTTGACCACGAGGCTGCCCTCACCATGCCGGCGGCGGCTCAGGACGAAGCCCTCGTCATGCCATTCCACTTGCCCGGTCCCGCACTCAGCCCCGGTTGTCCAGCCCCATCTCGCGATAGCGCTCGGGGTCGTCGGTCCATTCCCGGACCTTCACGAACAGGAACAGATGGACCCGCGCATCCAGGAGCTTGGTCAGTTCCTCGCGTGCGGCCTGCCCGATCGCCTTGATCCTGGAGCCGCCCTTGCCCAGCACGATCGCCTTCTGGCTGTCGCGCAGCACGTAGATTACCTGGTCGATCCGGACCTCCCTGCCGTCCGGGCTTTCCAGATACTGCTCGGTCTCGACCGTGATGCTGTAGGGTAGCTCGTCCTGGAGCTGCAGGAACAGCTTCTCGCGGGTGATCTCCGCGGCCAGCGCCCGGTCCGACAGGTCGGAGAGCTGGTCCTCGGGATAGAGCCAGGTCCCTTCGGGCAGGGCATCGGCCACCGCGGCCAGGAGATCCTCACAGCCGTCGCCGGTCAGTGCGGAGACGATAAAGGTCCGCTCGAACGGCAGGATCGCGTTGGCCTCGGCGATCTGCGGCAGTGCGCGGTCCGGACGGACCATGTCGATCTTGTTGATCACCAGCCAGACCCGCCGGTGCCGGCCGACCAGCCCTTCGAGCACCGCCCGGGCCTGGGCGTTCAGCCCCTTGGCGACGTCCAGCACGAACAGCACCAGGTCCGCATCGTCCACCCCGTCCCAGGCTGCCCGCACCATCGCGCGCTCCAGCGGGCGCTTGGGGTCGCCAAAGATGCCGGGCGTGTCGACGAACAGGACCTGTGCCTGGCCCACCATAGTGATGCCGATCACCCGGCGGCGCGTGGTCTGCGCCTTGGGCGTGACGATCGAGACCTTGTGGCCGACCAGATGGTTCAGGAGGGTCGACTTGCCGGCATTGGGGGCACCCGCCAGGGCGACGAAGCCGCAGGAGGCAGCGAGCGAATCGGTGGGGGCGGTCATGGCGAATGGGTGCTCACGCGTTCCAGGAGAAGCTGGGCGGCGGCCTGCTCGGCCGCACGCTTGGAGTGGCCGGAGGCGACGGCCACTCCGGTATCGGGCAGGCTGGCACTGACCTGGAAGGTCGGCGCATGCGGCGGCCCCTCGGTCGACACCACCTGATAGGTCGGGCGCTCCAGGCCGCGCCCCTGCGCCCATTCCTGCAGGGCGGTCTTCGGGTCGCGGCTGGGCAGGCCCGCCTGCGCCACCAGGGGCTGCCAGTGCCGCCGGACGAAGGCTTCCGCCGGCGCCCAGCCGCCATCCAGGTAGATGGCGCCGATCAACGCCTCCACCGTGTCGGCCAGGATCGCCGGGTTGTCGCGCCCGCCGCCGTCCTCCTCGCTCTTGGCCACCACCAGCCAGTCGCCCACCCCGAGCTTGCGGGCGATCTCCGCGATCGTCTCGCGCCGGACCAGCCCGTCCTGGCGCAGCGCCAGGGTGCCCTCGGGATCGTCGCGGAAATGCTCGATCAGCATGTGCGCGACCATCAGGCCCAGCACGCGGTCGCCTAGGAACTCCAGCCGCTCGTTGGAGCGGCGCGCCTTGCGCCTGGGCCCGGCCCGCCGCACCGCGCTCGCATGGGTGAGCGCCTCCTCCAGCAGGCCGCGCTCGCGAAAGCCGTAGGCGAGCGCCGTCTCGATCTCGTCGAAGGCGACCCCGCCCCGCTTATGCTCCTGGTTCAACGGATCGTGGTGAGCAGCCGATCGAAGCGGGTCGCGAAGGGCCATGCCCAGGGCTCCAGGAATCCGGCGGAACCATCCGTGGAAAAGAACAGGATCTCGGCCCGGCCGACCAGGTTCTCCAAAGGAACATAGCCCAGGCTAGGATCACGACTATCCTGCGAATTGTCTCGATTGTCACCCATCATGAACACATGCCCCTCGGGCACCAGGAACTCCTGGGTGTCGTCCATCGGGCCATCCGGATAGCGGTCCAGGATGTTGTGGACCCGCCCCCCGGGCAGAGTCTCACGGTACATGGCGACGCTGCCCTCGTGCAGGTCGCTGAACGTGCCGGCCGGCTCCTGCGGCACCTCATCGCCATTGATGAACAGGCGGCCGCCGCGCATCTGCACCCGGTCGCCCGGCAGCCCGACCACGCGCTTGATGTAGTCGACATTCTCGCCCGGCCGCTTGAACACGGCGACGTCGCCGCGCTCGGGCAGGCTGCCGAAGACGCGGCCGCTGAACGGCACGATGCCCCAGGGGAACGACCAGCGGCTGTAGCCGTAGGCGTACTTGCTCACGAACAGATAGTCGCCCACCAGCAGGGTCGGCTTCATCGAGCCGGACGGGATGTTGAACGGCTCGAACAGGAAGGTGCGCACCACCAACGCGATCAGGATCGCGTAGATCAGGGTCTTGACGGTTTCCCAGGTGGAGGAGGACTTGCGCTTCTCGAGCGCGACGTGATCGGGCATCGGTCGACCGGATGGTGGCCAGGGAAGGTCGTGAGGTTGCCAGGGAACGGTCCACCAGTCGCAACCGACGAACCACGCAAACCTGGGTGCAGCACTGGAAGAACCGACACGCTAGGATAAAGCAAGCGGTTTTGCCATCTCGGCGCTCACGCTCGCGTCGGCTTGAAGCAGCGGCACGGCCGAGATCAGCACGATCGCATGGGCGATCGGCGGCTCGTCGCTGAGCGTCAGGTCGACCTGGGCGCGATGGCCCGGCGGCGTCATCGCGGCGAGCCGCGACGCCGCCCGGCCGGTGAGCCGCACCACCGGCCGCCCGCCGGGCTCGTTCTCTACACCGATCTCCTGCCAGGACACGCCTTCCGCCAGCCCGGTGCCGAGCGCCTTGGCCACCGCCTCCTTGGCCGCATAGCGCTTGGCATAGGTCTCCACGCGGCGCAGTCGGCCCTCCGCCGTGGCGCGCTCGGCGGGCGTGAAGCAGCGCCGGACGAACCGCTCGCCGAACCGGGCGAGCGCCGCCTCGATGCGGCGGATGTCGACCAGGTCGCTGCCCAGGCCCAGGATCACGTGCGGCCCAGCCTCAGGCCACGATGCCGCGCGCCTCGTCCATCAGCCGACGCATCTCGCCCAAGGAGCCGTGCCAGCCGCGGAAGATCGCCTCGCCCACCAGGAAATGGCCGATATTGAGCTCGACCATCGCCGGGATGCGCGCGATCGGGTTGACCGTGGCATAGTCCAGCCCGTGGCCGGCATGGCATTCCAGGCCGAGCTCGGTGGTGAGCTTGGCCGCCGCCTCGATCCGCGCCAGCTCCCTGGCCCGGCCGGCATCGTCCGCGTCGCAATAGGCGCCGGTATGGATCTCGACGATGTCCGCGCCGACCTTTGCGGCGGCCATGAGCTGCCGCGGATCGGCATCGACGAACAGCGAGACCCGGATGCCCGCCTCCTTCAGCTTGGCCACGAACGGCACCATCCGCTCTTCCTGCCCAGCCACCGCCAGCCCGTGCTCGGTGGTGCGCTCCTCGCGCCGCTCGGGCACTAGGCAGCAGGCATGGGGCAGGACGCGCAGCGCAATGGCCAGCATCTCGTCGGTGACGCCCATCTCGAGATTGAGCGGCAGGTCGATCTCGTCTTTGAGCCGGTCGACGTCCGCGTCACGGATGTGACGGCGATCCTCGCGCAGATGGGCGGTGATCCCGTCCCCGCCGGCCTCCTTGACCATGGCCGCGGCCCGCACAGGGCAAGGATGCCGCCCGCCGCGGGCGTTCCTGACCGTCGCCACGTGGTCCACGTTGATACCCAGCCGCAACCGCCGCGCCATGATCCACTCCGTCACCTTGCCAGCAACGC
>NZ_WUJP01000118.1 GCF_009806515.1 Geminicoccus flavidas
TTTAGTCCCTGGCGAGGCCAGGGGCTAGGCGCGAGGGTCGGGCCCGGCCAGGAACGGGTAGGGGCCCGGGAAATCATCCACCTGGACGGTATGGGTGACCAGCCCGGTTTCCGGCGTCCAGCGATGGAGCTGGAAGGCGGGCGGCTCCAGCACGAAGCGCGCGGGCGCATCCGGCGCCAGCGCCAGCTCGGCCTGATGGACCACCGAGGGCGCCACGCTGGCGACCGTGCCGGCGAAGCGGGTGGTGATCGGCCGGTGGTGGTGGCCGCAGACCACCCGCTCGACCTGGGGGTGCCGGGCGATCACCGCGGCGAACGCCCGGCTGTCCCGCAGCGCGATCCGGTCTAGATGCGCGATGCCGCACAGGAAGGGCGGGTGATGCATGCCCACCAGCGTCGGCCGGCCCGGCTGCTCGGCCAGGCGCGCATCGAGCCAGGCGAGGCTGGCCGCGTCCAACTCGCCATGGGCAGATCCCGGCACCAGCGTGTCGAGCAGGACGATCCGGACCGGGAACCCGTCCGCCACCAGATGCAGCCTCGCCCCCTCCTGCCCGGGCAGAAGCAGCGGGCCCAGCCCGTGGACCAGGGTCTCGCGCCGGTCGTGGTTGCCCGGCACCACGAGCACCGGCATTGGCAGGTGCTGGAGCTGGCCCAGGACGCTGCGATACTCCTCAAGCGCCCCGGCATGGGTCAGGTCGCCGGTCACCACGACCACGTCCGGCCGCTGGTCCAGGCGCAGCACCCGGTCGATTGCGCGCGCGACCATCCGGTTGGCCGCCACCCGGCCATAGGCGAGGCTGCCCTCGGCCAGGACATGCAGGTCAGTGAGCTGGCAGATCAGCAAGTCCATCCTCCAGGTAGGCCCGCGGGCGGCATAGGCCCGGCCTCGCGACAACGGCATGACCGTGCGCCAGCCAGGACGGCTGGCCGCTAGGCCGGCCGCGCCTGGGCCACCTCCAGGCGCGCAGCCTGGCCGGCATCAGGGCCAGCACCCAGGGCCAGGGCAATGGCACGGGCGAGCGTTGCCTGGTCGAAGGGCTTGCCGAGCCGCGGGAAGTCGCCGTCGGGCTCGGCGGGCGGCGCGTAGCCGCTGGCGATCAGCACCGGCAGTGCTGGCTGCTCCGCGCGTAGGATACGGGCCAACTCGAGTCCGGTCATGGCCGGCATCGCCTGATCGGTGATCAGGAGGTCGACCTGCTGGCCGGAGCGGAGGAGTTCCAGCGCCTCGACCGCGGATGGCCGCTCCAGCACGGCGTGGCCCAGATCCTCCAGCATGGCGACCGTGTTCATCAACACGAGCGGGTCGTCGTCGATGGCCAGCACGGTCAGCCGGCCGACCTGCGCCGTCGCCGCGGCCGGGGCCGGCCGCCGGGCATGCTCCGGCGCAACGCTGGCCGGCAGCCAGAGTTCCGCCACGGTCCCCTCGCCCACCGTGCTGCGCAGGAACAGCCGGCCGCCCGACTGCGCCGCCAAGCCCTGCACCATGGGCAGGCCGAGCCCGGTACCCTTGCCGAGCCCCTTGGTGGTGAAGAACGGCTCCAGCGCGCGATCGAGCGTCGGCGCGTCCATCCCCTGGCCTGTGTCGGACAGGACCAGGCAGAGATAGCTGCCGGGCAGGAGCCCATCCGCCGCTCCGTCCGCCACCTGCCGCTCGGCAGCCGTAATGGTCAGCCTGCCCCCGGCGGGCATGGCGTCGCGCGCATTCAGCGCCAGGTTGAGCAGCGCCAGCTCGAGCTGGTTGGCGTCCACATGGGCGCGCGGCAGGCCAACGGGAAAGCGGGTCGCGACCGTGATCATCGGGCCCAGCGAGCGCTCCAGCAGGTCGGCCATGCCGCCGACCAGGGCCGGCACGTCGACCGGCTCGGGCTTCAGGTCCTGCCGCCGCGCGAACGCCAGCAGGCGCTGGGTGAGCGCCGCACCGCGCCTGGCCCCCTCGAACGCGCCCTCCAGCAGTCGCCCGGCCTTGGGATCATCCGGCAGGCGCTTGCGCAGCAGATCGAGATTGCCGATCACCACCGCCAGGATGTTGTTGAAGTCATGGGCGATCCCGCCGGTGAGCTGGCCAATCGCCTCGATCTTCTGCGCCTGGCGCAGGGCCTCCTCAGCGCGCCGGTGCTCGGTGACGTCGGTGAGGCCGCCCAGCACCCGCAGGAACCCGCCCTCCCCGTCCCGCTCCAGCCGCACGGAGGACACCACGTCCAGGATCTTGCCGGACCTAGTAACGATCCGGTGCTCGACGTCGCGGGCTTCCCCGTGGCGGAGCAGAGCCGGCCAGTCCTCGCGGATCGCCCGGCGCGCCGACGCTGCCGTCATGAAGTCGACCAGCGGCCGCCCGACGATCTCGGTCCGGTCATAGCCGATCAGGTCCAGGCAGGCGTCGCTGACCTGCTCGACCCGGCCCGACCGGTCCAGCGAGTAGAGCGGCAGCGGCGTGCGCCGGTAGAGCTGCCGGAAGCGCTCCTCGCTCTGGCGCAGGGCCGCCGCCTCGCGCTCGGCCAGATGCGCGAAGCGGCGATCGAACATGGCGGCGATCAGTGCCAGGAACAGGATCAGGAAGGCGGCCGCCGCCACGGCCACGGCCAGGGTCGGCTGGTCGAAGCCCCCTGCCGCCGGCGGGACCGCCTCGCCATGATGCATGACGAAGGTGACGCCGGCCATGCCGGCATAGTGCATTCCGGAAACCGCCACGCCCATCACCAGGGCGGCGGCCAGCCGCCTGGGGAAATGGCTGGTCCTGGTGGTGAGCCACAGCGCTGCCGAAGCGGCGCCGATCGCGATCAGCACCGATGCCGCCACCCAGTAGGGGTCATAGCGGAGCTCGGCATCCATCTTCATCGCCGCCATGCCGACATAGTGCATCGCGACGATGCCCAGCCCCATGAGCAGGCCGGCGGCCGGCAGCAGCATGGACGAGCGCGGGAACAGGCCCATGAGGCCGAAGCTCATGCCGGTCGCGACGATCGGGACGAGCAGCGAGACCAGGGTCAGCCCGACATCGTAGTCGGCCTGCATCCCGGGCATGCGGTAGGCCAGCATCGCGACGAAATGCATGGCCCAGATGCCGCCGCCCATGGCCAGCGCCGCCGTCGCCAGCCAGGCGAGCCGTGCCCAACCGGCGGATGCCCGGATCCGGCTGGCAAGGTCGAGTGCTGTATAGGCGGCGGCCGCGATCAGGATCGAGAGTGCTACGAGCGCGTGGTTATGGCTGCCGACGATCATACCTAGTTCTTCTGCCACGCCGGCCCTGGCATCTCGGCGACCGCGCGCGAGTGGTCCAGGCTCATCAGTGCTGCCAGATGGACCGGACCGGATCAATAGGCAGGCCCGGCCGCTTCACGAGCTCGGCCCCGCCGCCCCTCAGCCGCGCCTGGGCGCATGACGGCGAAACGCCAGCGCCTCGGCGACCTGTGGCTTGCGCACCACCTCGCTGCCGTCCAGGTCGGCGACCGTGCGGGCCACCCGCACGACCCGGTGCCAGCTCCGTGCGGTCAGGTGCAGATGCTTGGCGGCCCGCTCCAGGAGCTGGCGGGCCGGCGGGTCCAGGGGTGCGATCTCGTCCAGGAGCTCGCCCTCGGCCTCGGCATTGGCACGCAGTTCCGGACGGCCGGCCTTGGCGAACCGCTCGGACTGGATCTCCCGCGCCGCCGCGACCCTGGCCGCCACCTTGGCGCTGTCCTCGGCGGGTGCCGGCAGGAGGAGATCGGCCGGCGAGACTGCCGGCACCTCGACCACTAGGTCGATCCGGTCGAACAGCGGTCCGGAGATCCGGCCGAGATAGTCGTCCGCGCAGCGGGTGCCTTGGCGCATTGCAGCTCCCGCGTGCCGAGATGGCCGCAGCGGCACGGGTTCATCGCGGCGATGAGCTGGAAGCGCGCCGGATAGGTGGCGTGGGCCGTTGCGCGTGACACGGTGATCTGGCCGGTCTCCAGCGGCTGGCGGAGCGCGTCCAGCACGTTGCGCTGGAACTCCGGCAGCTCGTCCAGGAACAGGACGCCCTTGTGGGCGAGGCTGATCTCGCCCGGCCGGGCATTGCTGCCCCCGCCGACCAGGGCTGCCATCGAGCTGCCGTGGTGCGGGCTGCGGAACGGCCGGCGCCTTGTCAGCCGGCCGCCTTCCAGCCTGCCGGCGATGGACGCGATCATGCTGACCTCCAGCACCTCGGCCGGGTCGAGCGGCGGCAGGAGGCCCGGCAGCCGGGCCGCCAGCATCGATTTCCCGGAGCCGGGCGGCCCGCTCATCAGCAGGTGGTGGTGGCCGGCCGCGGCGATCTCGATGGCGCGCTTGGCCGTCTCCTGACCCTTCACGTCCTTCAGGTCGGGATAGGAGCCGCCTTCGCTGGCCAGTGCCGGCTCGGGCGGCGGGAGGCGGTGCAGGCCGCGGAGATGGTTGATGAGCGAGGCCAGCGAGGGTGCGGCCACCACCTCGATCTCGCTGGCGAGCCAGGCCGCCTCGCCGCCGCAATCGCCCGGGCAGATCATGGCGAGGCGCCGCTCGCTCGCCGCCAGGGCTGCCGGTAGCACGCCCTGGACCGGGCGGATCGCGCCATCCAGGGCCAGCTCGCCCAGCACCAGATGCTGCTCGAGCGCTGCCGGTGGCAGCAGGCCCAGCACCACCAAGAGGCCCAGCGCGATCGGCAGGTCGAAATGGCTGCCTTCCTTGGCGAGGTCGGCCGGGGCCAGGTTGATCACAATCCGCTTGGGCGGCAGCGAGATGCCGAGCGTGCCGAGGGCACCGCGCACCCGCTCCCGGCTCTCCGCCAGCGCCTTGTCGGGCAGGCCCACCAGGGTGAAGGCCGGCAGGCCGCTGGCAAGCTGCACCTCCACGTCGACGTCGCGCACTTCCAGCCCGGCGAACGCCACGGTTCGCACCCTTGCCATGGTGGTGGTCGGCGCCATCGACATCTCCCTTCGACAGGCCGGCAGGAATGGCACGAACCGGGGCATCATTTCTATCGAAGATTGATTGTTACGGCTTTAAACCCTGATTGCGGTTGCGCAAATGGGTAGCTGATGCCCGCATGAGAATAGTCCCACCGGCTGCGCCATGGGTCAGGAAGAGGAGCGATGATGGCAGGCGAGCAGAACCGGATGGCTGGCGCCTCCGCCCTGGGCCGCACCAGCGTGACCCACCCCTGCAGATTGCGGAAGTGCGGGCGAAGGACGGGTACGGCCGCATCGGGATCACCTTCTGCCCCGGCAAGAACCAGGCCCATGCCTTCACCGGCTCCTGAAACCGGGACCTGTGCGTCGATCTCGATGCGGTCCGGCAATGGGGGCCGGCGCTGGTGGTGACGCTGATCGAGCAGCACGAGCTGGACAGCCTGCGGATCCCCACCCTGGAGGAGGAGGTGCGGCGCCGATACATGGACTGGCTGCACCTGCCGATCCCCGACTATGGCGTGCCGCCCGAGGCGTTCGAGACCAGGTGGAACGAAGTGGGCGAAGGTATTCGCGCCCGGCTCCGCGACGGGTTCGATGTCCTGGTGCATTGCAAGGGCGGGCTCGGGCGGGCCGGGACAATCACGGCCCGCCTGCTGGTCGAGTGCGGCATGCCGCCGGACCAGGCGATCCGGACCGTCTGCAAGGTGCGCCCTGGTGCCATCGAGACCGGCGGCCAAGAGGACCATGTCCGGCGGCAGGTCGAGATCCCGGAGCGAAAGCCGGCCACGGACAGGGACACGATCCGCGACCGCGCCCATGGCGCGCTGCTGGGCCTGGCTGTGGGCGATGCGGTCGGCACCACGCTGGAGTTCAAGCCGCGCGACAGCTACCCGCCGCTCACCGACATGGTCGGGGGCGGGCCGTTCCGCCGCAAGCCGGGCGGCTGGACCGACGACACCGCCATGGCGCTGGCCCTGGCGGAAAGCCTCGTCGCCCATCCCGGGCTGGACGAGCGCGACCTGATGGCCCGCTTCACCGACTGGTACCGGAACGGCGCCTATTCCTGCGAGGATGTATGCGATGACATCGGCATCACCACCAGGCAGGCATTGGCAAAATGGGAGCGGACCGGCGACCCGCTGGCCGGCTCGACCGATCCGCAGCAGGCCGGCAACGGCTCGCTGATGCGGCTGGCCCCGGTGGCGCTGCGCTGGTGGCACGACCGGGAGAAGCTGCGCGACGTGGCCGCCCGCCAGAGCCGCACGACCCACGGTGCTCCGGAGGCAGTCGATGCGTGCATCGTCTATGCCGAGATGCTGGCCGACGCGATCGCCGGCAGGCTGCGCTCCAGAGTGCTGCACCGGCCGGCGGCTGCGCTTGCCGGAAACGTCGCGGCGATCGCCGCCGGCTCCTGGCGCGGCAAGCGCCGCGACGACATCCAGGCCACCGGCTATGTGGCCCATGCCCTGGAAGCATCGCTCTGGTGCATCGGCCGGACCGGCGACTTCCGCTCGGCTGTGCTGACCGCGGCCAATCTCGGCCAAGACGCCGACACCACGGCGGCGATCACCGGTCAGCTCGCCGGGGCCCTGTACGGTGCGTCCGGCATCCCCGCTTCGTGGCGGGAGCGGGTTGCCTGGGCGGAACGGATCCACGACCTGGCGGGCCGGCTCCTCACCTTCCCCTGAAGTCCCGGGCCGGAGCGAGCGGGGCTCGCCGAGGCTACCCCTTGCCGCCGAGGTTGCGCACCCAGGGCGCATCCCCGATCCTGCCGCCAGGGTGCCTCGGGGGAGACGAGCGAGGGTGGATGCGACCGCCGCCGATTATCTGGCGGGCCTCAATCCGGAGCAGCGGCAGGCGGTCCTGCATGGCACGGGAAAGCAGGACTCCGCCCCTGCACTCCTAGTGATCGCAGGTGCCGGCTCCGGCAAGACCGACACGCTGGCGCATCGCGTGGCCCACCTGATGGTCCAGCGCGTTCCCCCTGAGCGCATCCTCCTCCTGACCTTCTCCCGGCGGGCCGCGGCCGAGATGGTCCGGCGCGCGGAGCGGATCTGCGCCAAGGTGCTGGGCCTGAACGGCCCGTCCCCGGCACTGCGTCTCGGCTGGGCCGGCACGTTTCACGGCATCGGCGCCCGCCTCCTGCGCACCCACGCCACCTCCCTGGGCCTGGACCCCGCCTTCACCATCCTGGACCGGGAGGACGCCGCCGACCTGATGAACCTGGTGCGCCACGAGCAAGGCCTGTCCCAGGCGGCGCGCCGCTTCCCGGCCAAGGCTACCTGCCTTGCCATCTATTCCCGCTGCGTGAATGCCGAGGCACCCCTGGACGTGGTGCTGGCCGAGCATTTCCCCTGGTGCAGTGGCTGGGAGCGCGAGCTGCGCGCCCTGTTCGGCGCCTATGTCGCCGCCAAGCAGCGCCAGAACACGCTCGATTACGACGACCTGCTGCTCTACTGGGCCGCCGCCATGGCCGAGCCCGGCCTAGCGAACGCGATCGGCAGCCGCTTCGACCAAGTGCTGGTCGACGAGTACCAGGACACCAACCGCCTGCAGGCCACCATCCTCCATGCGCTGAAGCCGGGCGGCTCCGGCCTGACCGTGGTGGGCGACGACGCCCAGTCGATCTATGGCTTTCGCGCCGCCACCGTGCGCAACATCCTGGACTTTCCCGTCCGCTGCACGCCGGCTGCCGCCGTGGTCACGCTGGCACAGAACTATCGCTCCAGCCAGCCGATCCTGGCCGCGGCCAACGGCGTGATCGACCTCGCTGCCGAGCGCTTCACCAAGAATCTGTGGACGCAGCGCCAGGGCGGCACGCCGCCGCGCCTGGTCACGGTGCCGGACGAGGCGGACCAGGCAGGCTACATCGCAGCCGAGATCCTGGAGAACCGGGAGCGCGGCGTCCCGCTTCGCCAGCAGGCCGTCCTGTTCCGCACCGCACATCATAGCGGAGCGTTGGAGGTCGAGCTCACCCGCCGCGACATCCCGTTCGTGAAGTTCGGCGGGCTGAAGTTCCTGGACAGCGCGCACGTCAAGGATGTGTTGGCGCTCCTGCGCTTCGTCGAGAACCCCAAGGACCGGATGGCTGGCCTGCGCGTGCTCCTGCTGCTGCCGGGCATCGGCCCCGCCGCTGCGGAGCGCGTGCTGGAACGGCTTGCCGCACCGGATGGACCGGGGGTCGGGCTGGCGGACGTGCCGGCGCCCGGCAGGGCCGGGGCCGCCTGGGCGGAGTTCGTCGCGGCCGTGCAGGAGCTGCGCCACGCGGCCTGGCCGGCAGCGCTGGACCAGGCCCGCCAATGGTACGCACCGCATCTGGAGCGTATCCATGAGGATGCCGCGGCCAGGGCCGCCGACCTCGCCCAGCTCGCCCAGATCGCCGCCGGCTACCCGTCGCGCGAGCGGTTCCTCACCGAGCTGACCCTGCATCCGCCCGATGCGGTCAGCGACCAGGCCGGCGTGCCCATGCTGGACGAGGACTATCTGGTTCTTTCCACGATCCATTCCGCCAAGGGCCAGGAGTGGCAGGCCGTGTTCGTGCTGAACGTGGTGGATGGCTGCATCCCCTCGGACCTCGGCACGGGCAGCCCGGACGAGATCGAGGAGGAGCGGCGGCTGCTCTATGTCGCGATGACCAGGGCGCGTGACGAGTTGCATCTCGTGGTGCCGCAACGCTTCTTCACCCACGGCCAGAATGCTCGCGGCGACCGCCACGTCCATGCCGGGCGCAGCCGCTTCCTGCCGGACGAGCTCCTGCCGCTGTTCGAGCAGGCCGTCTGGCCGGAGGTAGTCGCGGAGCAGGCGGCAACTGGGCAGCCGGCCCCGCGGATCGACCTGGCGGCTCGGATGCGGGGTATGTGGGCGGCCAGTTGAGATGCCGGCGGCGGTGCCGGCCATGTGACGAAACAGTGACGTGACCTGTGCAAAGGCCCTTGACGCTCCTCATAGTGGATGACATCCATCATCGCGCAGGCAGGTAAGCAGCCATCGAGACGTCTGGTGTCGATCATCCAGGCGAAGTGACTATCGCGCTCGAATAGCCCGTGTCCTCAAAGACGGCAGAAGCAGTGCCGCCAGGAATCGCTGGCTGTGTCAGAGTGGATCATCGCCCGCAACTCTCGTCTGCACGGAGTCCGAGCGCATGCAACGTTCGCCGATCGAGCCGTCGCTGTGGTATGCGACGGCACCCGCGGCCCCACCGACCGAGCCGATCGATGGCGAGGTCACTGCCGATGCCTGCGTGATCGGGGCCGGCTATACCGGGCTGTCGACCGCCCTGCACTTGGCCGAGCAGGGCGTGCGGGTGGTGGTGCTGGAAGCGAAAGAGGTCGGCTTCGGCTGCTCCGGGCGCAATGCCGGCCATTGCACCCCGACCTTCCACTTCTACTCGATCCCGACCGTGCGCAAGATGCTGGGCCCGGTCTATGGCGAACGGCTGGTCGAGCGACAGACGAACGGCGCCAACCTCACCTTCGACATCATCCGCCGCTACGGGATAGACTGCGAGGCGGTGCAGAACGGCTACCTGATGGTGGCGCACGCCCCGTCGCGCGTGAAGATGCTGGAGGAGAAGCAGCGGACCTATGCTACGGCTGGCAAGGTCACGCATCTGCTCGACAAGGCCGAGACCGAGCGGCTGACCGGCTCACCGCGCTATTACGGCGCCTGGCTGCATCCCGAGGGCGGCCATCTCAATCCGCTGGCCTATGCCCGCGGCTTGGCCAGGGCGGTGATCTCGCAGGGCGGGACCATCCACACCCACTCGCCGGTGACTGGCATCGAGCCGGCCGGCTGGCGCTGGCGGGTCGTGACGGCCACGGGTGCGGTCACCGCGGACAAGGTGGTGTGCGGCAGCGGCGCCTATACCGACGGCTACTGGCCGGGCCTGGACAAGACCTTCACCACCATGTCGGTGATGATCCTCGCCACGCAGCCAATTTCCGACAATGTCCGCAAGACGATTGCGCCGGAAAACCACACGGTCGTCGAGACGCGCGACGACCCGATGATCTACAAATACAACAAGGAAGGCCGGCTGGTCACTTCGGTCTTCGTCGAGGGCAAGCGCGGCGGGGATCTTGAATACACCAAGAAGCTCACCGCCGACAAGCTGAAGTGGATGCTGCCGCAGCTCGACGAGGTGGATTTCGAGTACGCCTGGACCGGCGACCTCGACATGCAGCCCAAGACCTTCCCGCGCCTGTTCGAGCTGGCGC
>NZ_WUJP01000119.1 GCF_009806515.1 Geminicoccus flavidas
CGGGCGTAGTGGCGTCGCTGGGCTATTCCGGCCGGGGCGTGCCGACCGGCACGATGATGGGCACGGTGCTGGCCGAATGGGCGATGGGGATGCCCAAGGAGGACCTGACCCTGCCGCTGGAGCCGATGGCGGCCTCGCCCTTCTGGATGAAGTTCGTCCCCTACCTCTTCCTCTCCGCCACCCGCGCTCGCGACCAGTGGGTCGCCAGGCGCGAGGGCGTGAACCCGCCGGCCTACTAATGGCCAGGAACGGGCGGCCGGAGCCGCGCACGATCGGCTACTCGAACGTGTCGCTCGACATCCTGGGCGGCCTGCTCAGCTTCTATGCGCGCAGCATGGGCATCGCGCTCAACCGGGACTACGACCAGGCCATCAGCGAGGTCGAGTTGGCCCATGGCCATGGCAAGGTGTCGGTCCTGCTGATGACCCATGCCAACCCGGGCATCCGGCCCTCCGTGATCGCTCACTTCGCCCAGAAGGACCGCTCGGCGATGGCCAAGCTCATCGACCAGATGAAGCGGCAGGGCCTGGTCGAGCAGAAGGTGGATGCCGGCGAGCGCCGGGCGCACGAGCTCTACCTCACGCCCAGGGGCGAGGAGCTGGTGGTACAGGTGCGCAAGATCGCCCAGGAGCAGTCGGACCGGTTCTTCTCCGTGCTGGACAAGCAGGACCGCGCCGATCTCCTGCGCATCCTGATGACCCTCTACGAGCGGCACGTGACGCCGCTACCCGCCACCGTCCTAGACAGGAAGGCCACCGCATGATCGACCGTCGCGTCGCCCTCGTTTCCGGCGCCAATCGCGGCATCGGCGCTGCCATCGCGCAGGAGCTCCTGGCCCGCGACTGGGTGGTCTCGATCGGCGTGCGCCGGCCGGACAGCGTGCCGGGCGAGCTGAAGGAGCAGTGCCACCTCCAGGCCTACGACGCCGCCGACCGGACGAGCGAGGCCGCCTGGGTCCAGGCGGTGGCCAAGCGCTATGGCCGGATCGACGCGGTGATCGCCAATGCCGGGGTCATGATCCCCAAGAGCGTGATCGAGGCGGAGGACGAGGATCTCGACGCCATGCTTGAGGTCAACGTGAAGGCGCCGCTGCGCCTGGCCCGCGCCGCCTGGCCTCATCTGGTGGCCTGCGGCCGCGGCCGGGTCGTGACCATCTCTTCCCTGTCCGGCAAGCGGGTAAAGGCGGCACGCTCCGGCGCCTACTCGGTCAGCAAGTTCGCAGCACTGGCCCTGTCCCACGGGCTGCGCCATGCCGGCTGGGAAGAGGGTGTGCGCTCCATCGCGATCTGCCCGGGCCTGGTCGCGACCGACATGGCGTTCGGCCTGAGCGACAAGGCGGCCGCGGAGATGACCGACCCCAAGGACGTGGCGCGGATCGTGGCGTTCGCGCTGGACCTGCCGAACACGGCGAGCGTGTCGGAGATCCCGATCAATTCTTCCCTGGACGAATCCTACTGAGCGAACCCGAGCGTCCCGGCCCGCGCGGGAATGGAACAGGCGACCGGTGGCAACCCATCTTCGAGTGAGCACGTGATTACCCAAGTCACCCCGCACCGTGGCCCGGTGGTCGATCCGGTCGATTCCAACGACAAGCTGCCCGAACAGGTCGATGTCGTGGTGATCGGCGGCGGGATCATCGGCGTGTCGACCGCCATGTTCCTGGCCGAGCGTGGCGTCTCCGTCGCCTTGTGCGAGAAGGGTCATATCGCCGGCGAGCAGTCGAGCCGCAACTGGGGCTGGGTCCGCAAGATGGGCCGCGACCCGCGCGAGATTCCGCTCATCATCGAATCGCTCAAAATCTGGCAGACCCTGAACCAGAAGACCGAGGCCGAGACCGGCTTCAAGGTCACCGGCATCATGTATGCCGCGCGCAACCAGGCCGAGATAGCCAAGCACGAGGAATGGCTGCAGTACTCGCAGCCCTATCAGCTCGACACCAAGGCGATCGGCAAGGCCGAGTTCGAGAAGTTGATGCCGGGCTCGGACGGCGGCTTCTATGGCGCGCTCTATACCGCGTCGGACGCCCGTGCCGAGCCACAGAAGGCGGGGCCCGCGATCGCCCGCTACGCCCAGCGGCTGGGCGCCTATATCTTCACCAACTGCGCGGTGCGCACGGTGGAGCGGCAGGGCGGCAAGGTGTCGGGCGTGGTCACCGAGAAGGGCCGGATCCGCTGCAGCCAAGTGGTGCTGGCCGGCGGCGCCTGGTCCGGCCTGTTCCTCGGCAATCTCGGCATCCGCCTGCCGCAGCTCACCGTGATCAACTCGGTGATGCGCACCGCCCCTCTGGAGGGTGCGCCCGAAGTGGCGCTCTGGGAGAGGGACTACGCGTTCCGCAAGCGCCTGGACGGCGGCTACACGATTGCCGACGGGGCGACCAACGTCCACGAGCTGGTGCCGAACAGCTTCCGCTACCTGAAAGACTTCCTGCCGGCGGTCCGCATGGAGTGGCGCTCCTACGGGCTGCAGTTGAACTCGCGCTTCGGCCTGGAGGCGAGCTGGCCCAAGACCTGGACCGGCGACGAGGTCACGCCGTTCGAGAAGATCCGGGTGAACGACCCGGCTCCGGTGGAGAAGGTCACGAAGAAGGCACTGGCTCGCCTGCGCCAGCGCTTCCCGGCCTTTGCCAATGCGAAGATCGAGCAGTCCTGGGCAGGGCGGATCGACGTCACCCCGGACATCGTCCCGGTGATCTCCTTCGTCGACACGCTGCCGGGCCTCCTGATCGCTACCGGCTTCTCCGGTCACGGCTTCGGAATTGGGCCGGGCGCTGGCAAGCTGATCGCGGACATGGTGATGGGCAAGGACCCAGTGGTCGATCCGACTGAGTTCCGCCTGGCACGCTTCTTGGACGGCAGCACCCCCAGACCGATGGGGCATGCCTGACCTTTCTTGGAAGGCGACCGCCGCAAACGGCGGCGCCCCGGCTTTCTGGCCGACTTGCGAAGGGGGAAACGTCTGATGGATGACACGATGTCGAAGCAGGGCAGCCTGATGCGCCCGAACCGGCGCCGGTTGATGGCGATGGGCCTGGGTGGCGGTGCCGCTGTCTGGATTGGGCCGAAGCTCGGCTGGGTCGGCACGGCCGAGGCCGCGACACCGCCTGAAAAGCCGACCGGCCAAGCGGTGATCGGCATGTCCCAGGAGCCGACCGTCTTCAATCCTCTGATGCTGCACATCGAGGTTGACGAAGGCGTCTACTTCAACCTGTTCAGCCCGCTCTGGCGCCCCGCCCCGGATGGCAGCCTGATCCCGGACCTGGCCACCGAGATCCCGACCGTCGCCAATGGCGGCATCTCGGAGGACGGGCTGACCTGGACCATCAAGCTCAAGGACAACGTCAAGTGGCATGACGGCACGCCGTTCACCGCGGAGGACGTCAAGTACACGATCGAGCTGATCAACAACCCGGACTTTAGGGCCGGCCGCCGCGCCGGCCATGAGCTGGTGCGCGAGATCACGGTCAAGAGCCCGACCGAGCTCACCTGGAAGATGGAGAAGCCGTACGCGCCCTACCCGGCGATCCTGTCCTGGACCTTTATCGTGCCCAAGCACATCCTGGAGAAGGAGGCCGACCCGAACACCGCGGCGTTCAACAACGCGCCCATCGGCACCGGCGCCTTCAAGTGGGTCGAGCGCGTGCCGGGCGACCACATCACCCTGGAGGCGCATACCGACTTCCACGGCGATGGTCCGTACCTGGAACGGATCATCTTCAAGTACATCCCCGACATGACGGTGCTGTACACCCAGTTCCAGACTGGTGCGGTCGACTATACCGGCATCCAGGGCATCACCCCGGACAAGTACGAGGAAGGCAAGGCCCTGGAGGGCCGGGTCGTCCAGACCGTGCCGCAGCCTTTCATCGAGAATATCGCCTTCAATCTCGGCCTGCCGGTGTTCCAGGACCGGGCGGTGCGCGAG
>NZ_WUJP01000120.1 GCF_009806515.1 Geminicoccus flavidas
GCGCTGCTGTTGGGCATGGACAAGCAGAGCATCATCGAGGCGATCTATTACGGGCTGCCCACTCCCACCGAGTCGTTCCTGCCCAGCCAGTCCTGGGCCTACAATCCCGACCTGCCCCAGCACGAGTACAATCCTGAGAAGGCCAGGCAGATCCTAGAGGAGGCCGGCTGGGTCGACAGCGGCGACGGGATCCGGGCCAAGGACGGCGTGCGCCTGGAGTTCACCAACTCCACCACCGCCGGAAACACCACCCGCGAGCAGGCGCAGCAGTTCCTCCAGCAGAACTGGCTGGAGATCGGCGCCAAGATGAACATCAGCAACCTGCCGCCCGCGGTGATGTGGGGCGAGTACTGGATGATGTCGAAGTTCGAGACCACCATGGTCGGCATCGGCTTCGGCATCGGGCCGGACCCGGACGCCACCGACTTCCTGCACAGCAAGTCGATCGGCGCCCAGGGCGGGGCCGGACAGAACACCACCCAGTTCTCCAACCCGGAGGCCGACAAGCTGCTGGAGGAAGGGGCTTCCACCACCGATCAGGAGCAGCGGGCCGAGATCTACAAGAAGCTCCAGGAGGTCACCCGCCGCGAGCTGCCCTATCTGCCGATCTTCCAGTACGCGATGGTCCAGGGGACCAAGGCCGGCCTGGAGAACTTCAAGCCGAACTTCGCGGTCCAGGAGAACTGCTGGAACGCCAACGAGTGGTACTTCTCGAGCTGACGCCGGGAAGCTGATCGCGCGGACCGGGGACGCCCAGGCCCCGGTCCCAACGCATTATCTTGAAGAAGGGGCCGCAGATGGGTCGCTATCTGCTCGGCAGGCTGGGCCAGAACCTGGTGCTGCTCTGGCTGGTGTCGATGATCGGGTTCGGGGTGCTCTACCTGGCGC
>NZ_WUJP01000121.1 GCF_009806515.1 Geminicoccus flavidas
CGGGCGGACCCTTGTCGCAGTTCGCGCTGGTGCCGGGCATGTCTCAGGAGGACATCGCGCGTATTGCCGCCCAGATGGGCCTCGATCGGCCTTTGCCCGTGCAGTACTGGGAATGGTTCACCCGGCTGCTCACCGGTGACTGGGGCCGTTCCTATCGTGATTCCCAGCCGGTCCTCCATGTGATCGGCTCGCATCTGTGGGCCACGCTAGAGCTGATGATCGCCGCAACCCTGATCGCCGTGCTGCTGGGCGGCTGGATCGGCGTGATGGGAGCGATCCGCCGCTACTCCTTCTTCGACTATCTGGCGACGATCGGCGCCATGGTCGCCCTGTCGATCCCGACCTTCTGGTTCGGCCTGGTCACCATCTACATCTTCTCAGTCAAGCTCGGCTGGCTGCCGCCCGGCAACCGCTACACGATCGGCGATGGCTCGTTCTGGAACTACCTGCACCACCTGATAGCACCGGCCCTGGTGCTGGCCCTGGTCGAGGTGGCGATCTGGAGCCGCTACATGCGCGCGGCGATGCTGGACGTGATCAACCAGGACTTCATCCGCACCGCGCGTGCCAAGGGCCTGCCGGAACGGCAGATCCTGCTGCGCCACGCGCTGCGCAACGCGCTGATCCCGATAATCACCCTGGCGGGCCTGCAAATGCCGACGCTCCTGGGTGGTGCCTTGGTCACCGAGACCGTGTTCACCTGGCCCGGCATGGGCCGGCTGTTCCTGGATAGCCTGGGCTACCGCGACTACCCGGTGGTGATGGGCATCCTGATGTTCACCGCGGTGATGGTGCTGCTCGGCAACCTGCTGGCCGACCTGCTCTGCGCCGTGGCCGACCCCCGCATCCGACTGGACTGACCGCCATGGCCCAAGTCGCTGCCGCCGCCATCGAGCCGGTCGTCCTGCCCCCGCCGACCCGCCACCGCGCACTGCGCCGCTTCCTGCGCCACCGCCTGGCCGTGTTCGGCCTGGTCATGATCGTGCTGCTGGTCCTGCTCTCGGCGTTTGGCCCCTATCTGGTCCCCTACGACCAGCTGTTCATCGACATCCGCAACCGCTTCGCCCCGCCGTTTGTCAGCGCGCACATCCTGGGCACTGACCCGCTCGGGCGCGACCATGCTGCCCGGCTGTTCAATGCCGGCCGGATCTCGCTGACCGTGGGCTTCCTCGCCATGCTGATCTCGATCGTGATTGGGACGGTGGTCGGGGCGGTCGCCGGCTATTACGGACGCTGGGTGGGTGCCGTGTTGATGCGGATCGTGGATGCGATCCTGTGCTTCCCCTCGGTGTTCCTGCTCCTGGCGCTGGCGGCCTTCATCAAGCCGAACGTGCTGACCATCACGCTCATCATCGCCGCCACCAGCTGGATGGAGGTGGCGCGCGTGGTCCAGAACCAGATCCGCTCCCTGCGCGAGCGCGACTTCACCGTGGCCGCGGAGATGATCGGCGCCTCGGACGCCGCGATCATCTTTCGAGAGCTCCTGCCGAACGTGATCGGCCCGATCATGGTCGCGGCCACGCTCACCGTGGCACGGGCGATCCTGATGGAATCCTATATCAGCTTCCTCGGCTACGGCATCCAGCCGCCCATGGCGAGCTGGGGCAACATGCTGAACAACGCCCAGCAATACCTGACCTCCGCCCCCTGGCTCGCCATCTTCCCGGGCGTGATGATCACGCTGGCGGTGGCCAGCTTCAACTTCGTGGGCGACGGGCTGCGCGACGCGCTGGACGACCGGCTGGATGCGCAGTGAGCGCTGTCGAAACCCTTCAAGTCATTGAGAAGGCCGCTTCCTCGGGTTCGTTTCGCAAAACTTGCTGTTGCATGCCCAGGTCGCCGGCTGACCAGCTGACGATCGGGCAGGATAGCACGGATCGGCCGGGAGCCCATGTGATCTTCGTGGGCTCCCAGTGGCTCGGGCCCGGGAGCGCTGCTCAGCGGCCAAAGCACCTCTTCCCTAGGAACCTCAGAATATCGGTCGCCAGGATCAGCTGATATCCCGCCCGGTCGAAGCCTTCCGGATCCTGGGCAGGCGGGAAGCCCGGCCGGTTCAGTTCCGGCGGGAACGGGCTCATGAAGGAAAAATGGCCGGCACCGGGCACGACCCGATGCTCGATCCGCCCTGGATCTTCCGCATCGCGCAGGATGAGCCCGGCGTGCCAGGCCGGCGTGATCCGGTCCTGCTCACCTGTGCGCAGGAGGATCGGCACCCGCACCGCGGCGAGCGAACCCTCCTGCAGGAACCAGGGCGTGGCCGGCGCCAGCAGGACCAGACCCTGCACGCGCGGATCGGGCTCGACCGGCACCGGGCGGCCCTCGTCCGTGTCGTGCGGACCGGCAACGGGGCGCCCGCCGGCGATGGCCAGTGCGGTGTAGGCGCCGATGGAATGGCCGATCACGGCGACCTGCTCCGGCAGCAGTCGCGGCCCCAGCACCGGATCGGCGAACGCCGCATCGGTGGCCCGACGCAGCTGGCGCGGCCGGTTCTCCAGATTCATGAAGCTGCCGGCCAGGCTGTCGACGGTGCGGCAGTTGCCGAGATGCTCGGGCAGCCCGACCACATAGCCGGCCAAAGCGAGGCTGGCCGCCAGATGGCGGAACGTCCAGGGCGAGCCGCCGCTGCCATGCGAGACCAGGACGAGCGACAGATGCTCGCCCGACGGTGGCGCATCCCGTGCCGCTTCCAGCGGATAGGGACCAAAGCGCATCGGGGCAGCCGGCGCCAGGGTCGGATACAGCATCGCCATCGGCAGCACGGGGAAGCGGCCAGTGTCGGTTACCTCCACCTGCCGGCAGCCGACATTCCGTTCCATTCCCTGCCCCGATACCTGCCCGTCCGGGCGATACCATCGTCCGGACGGGCAGTCGGGCACAAGCCGGCCTGGCGGCCGGAACTGCGGCCCAGGCGTTCAGATGCTGTCGAGTGCCGGCGGCGCGCTGCCCGCCCAGGACGCCTCGAAGCGGGCCGCGGCCGCCTTCGCCATCTCGGCATCGCCCAGCGCCTCGTGGGCCTGGCGCAGGGCCTCCAGCGCATAGGCGTTGTTCGGCGCCTCTTCGAGCGCCGCGGTCAGCGCATCGATTGCCTCCTTCGGCCGGCCGGCCTCCAGCAGCGCCGCGCCCAGCGACTGCCGGACCGGGTAGTACCAGTAGGGCGGCTCCATGTAGGCCAGGCCATCCTGGAGCGTTGCGGCTTCCTGCAGGCTCGCCACCGCGTCATCCGCCCTGCCCTCGGCCCGGGCGATCCGGCTGTCCAGCACGAGCTGGGCGATGCGCAGGACCACGCCCGCCGGCACCCTCTGCGCCTCGATGTCGGCGAAGTCGTTGGCCTCGTCGATGGCGGCGATCGCGGCCAGCTCCTCGCGGGCCAGGGCTAGATCACCCCGGCGGACCGCCGCGGTGCCGCGAGCGAAACGCCAGGCACCCTCGACCCAGGGCATATCACCGCTGGGCTTGGGCTGGGCCAGCATCTCCGCCGGATCCATGAACTCGGCCTGGGCGTAGTAGGGCGCCTGCTTGATCGCCTGGACGACGCCGAACTTCCGCGCCAGGTCATCGGACAGGACCGTGCCGAGCTTGTCCGCGGCCGAGAGGGCCGCCTGGCCGTCGCCGGCGCGCGCCGCCGAGACTAGCACGAAGTGGACATTGTGCGGGTAGTAGACGTAGCGGTACATGCCCGCCGACGGCGCCTTGGCGAACAGCGCCTCGTCTACGCTGACCGCGACCTTGTTGGCCTCCAGCGAATCCAGATAGCGGCCGATCCGGTAGTAGATATGCGCCGGCATGTGGACGAGATGGCCCGCCGACGGGGCCTGGGCCGCCAGCCGATCGGCATAGGCCTCGGCACGCTCCGGCGTGGTCGAGGCCTCCACCGTGTGGATGTAGAGATGGATGGCGGCGGCGTGGTCCGGATTGCGCGCCAGGACCCGCTCCAGGGCCGCCACCTGCTCGGCGGTGCGGCCCTTGGGCGTCACCTTGTCGGCCTTCCAGTAGTCCCAGGGCTGCAGGTTCATGAGCGCATCGGCGAACAGGACCTGGACCTCGTCATTGTCCGGATAGCGGGCCGCCAGCTCCGCCATGGCGTCGGCATAAGCCAGGTCCAGCGCCTTGCGGTCGGCTGCCGGGTCCGGCGAGTAGCGCTTGGCCAGCGCGTCGATCAGATCGCGCTCGAGCGGGCTGGCATCGTCGGCCAAATATTTCGCCTGCGCGATCGCGGCGAACGCCGGGGCCACCGCCTCGGGCGACATCGGCGCGTTGATGTTGGGTCCCCAGGCGAACGCCTCGCCCCAGTAGCACATGGCGCAGCCGGGATTGGCCAGCTGCGCGTTGCGGAAGGCGGCGATGGCGTCCTCGTGATTGAAGCCCCAGCTGAGCCGCAGCCCCTGGTCGAACCAGAGCTGGGTCCGCTCGCTCGCCGTGCTAAGGCGGATCGTGGAGTTGCCATAACCCTCGCCCAGCGGCAGCTGGCCGGGGGGTGCTGCCTCCCGATCGGTCTCGGTCGCCGCCTGAAGCAGGCCGTAGCCGGGCTTGAAGCCTTCGGTGCGGAAGGTCGGCAGGTCGGCGGCCGCCAGGGCGGCATGAAACGGGCTGCCGGTGCGGCAAAGCCCGGCGGACAGGCCGGGCAGCGGCTCCCAGGCCGTGGCGGTAGCGGCCAGGGCCGCGGCGGGGGCGAGCAAGACGCAGCCGGCGAGCAGTGCCGCCCGGTGCCGCAGAGTCCGGGCGCTCGAAGCGCAACGTGGCATCAACCCTCTCCATTGCGAGGCTGGAGAACAGCGCATTGTAGCTGGACGGGCAGTGCGCTAGCAAACCTGTCATGATCTGCCGGTGATCTTCGTCACTATTTCCAGAAATCTTGGGCTCGCCGGATTTCCGGTACAGACTGCTCAGGAACCGGCCGGGATGCGCTGCCGCTCCGCCCGGGCCCGCGCCCATTCGCGCCGCCAGACATAGAGGCCGGAGCCCACCAGCACCGCGGCACCTGCCCAGGTGAAGGCATCGGGCAGGCGGTCATAGACCAGCCAGCCGAGGACCACCGCGACCATCAGCTGGGTGTAGGTGAAGGGTGCGATCACCGCGGCGGGCCCATGGCGGTGCGCCATGATCACCAGGAGATGGCCCAGCCCGCCAAAGCAGCCGATCAAGAGGAACATGGCGAGGTGCCAGCCATTGGCCGGGGCCTCGAACACGAAGAACATGGCCGGCAGGCTGGCCACCGAACCGACCACGGCAGTGAAGAAGAAGCTCACCTCGTGCGGGTCGATCCGCGAGGTGATCCGGGTGAGCGTCATGTAGAAGGCGGAGA
>NZ_WUJP01000122.1 GCF_009806515.1 Geminicoccus flavidas
TCGCCGCGGATGCCAGCATCACCAGCGCCATGGGATCGAACCCGGCGATGCCCGGGCGCAGTACCAGCAGCACGCCACAGAAACCCACCCCTAGCGCAGTCAGGCGGCGCCAGCCGACCCGCTCGCCCAGGACCGGGATGGCGAACAGGGTGACGAACAGAGGTGCCGTCATGGCGATGGTGGCGGCCGTCGCGAGCGGCAGGTATTTTAGGGCGGTCACGGCGCATACCGTCGCCAGGGCGATCAAGGCGGAGCGGCCGAGCTGCAGCCCAAGGCGCGCGGAGCGCCACGGCACCGGGCCGCGATGGAGAAACGGCACCGCCGCCGCGATCAGGAGGTGGCAGGTGTAGCGCGCCCAGACGATCTGCAGCGGGTGGTAGCCGGCCTCGCCGAGGAGCTTGGCCATCGTGTCCTGGATGGCGAACATCGACACG
>NZ_WUJP01000123.1 GCF_009806515.1 Geminicoccus flavidas
CCCGCCATGAGCAGCAGGACGGCCAATGGGGTACCGCTGAGACGCAAGGACCTGTTCCTTCCCGGTCACCCCTCCCGGAGTGCCGGAGCGAAGCGCTATCATCTTCGGGTGAACCGGCGAAGGGGAGGAAACGATGGGTGACCATGCGCCAAAGCTGCGCTTCTGCCTGATCGGGGCGGGCCGGATCGGCCGGCTGCATGCCGAGAACGTGGCGGCCCACCCGAACGCGCGCTTAAGCGCGGTGGTGGACCAGGATGCCGATGTCGCCGCCGCGCTGGCGGAGCGCTACGAGGCGATGGCCTCGACCACGCCGATCGACGTGATCACCTCGCAGGCGATCGACGCGGTGATCGTGGCCTCGCCCTCCTCGGCGCATTTCCTCTACGTCCACGAGGCGCTGGCGGCGGGCAAGCCGGTCTTATGCGAGAAGCCGCTGGCGGCCGATCCGGAGGATGCCCGCACCTTGGCGGCCCTGGCCCGGGACAGCGGCATCGTCACCATGACCGGCTTCAACCGCCGCTTCGACGTTAACCATGCGCGCCTGCAGGAGCGCCTGGCCGCGGGCGAGATCGGCCGGCCAGAGCTGGTCTGCATCACCAGCCGCGACCCCGAGCCGCCGCGCTACGAGTATCTGGCGAACGAGCCGGGCGCCCTGTTTACCGAGACCATGGTGCACGACCTGGACATGGCGCGCTGGCTCTTGGGCGAGGAGCCGGTGAAGGTGGCGGCGTTCGCGGCGAACTTGGTCGAGCCGCGCTTCGCCGCCCTGAAGGAGGTCGACACCGCCGTGGCGATCCTGACCACCGCCAGCGGCAAGATGGCCCGGATCGACAATAGCTGGGGCTCGGCCTACGGCTACGACCAGCGGATCGAGGTGCTCGGCCGGGGCGGGATGCTCCAGTCCGGCAACATGCAGCGCACCACGGTCAGCCTGCACAATGGCAGCGGCCCGCAGCAGGACCCGGTCCCCTACTTCTTCCTGGACCGCTACCGCGACTCCTACCGGACCGAGCTGGACCACTTCATCGCCGCGGTCGCGGGCAAGACCGGTGTGCTGGTGGATGCCCATGACGGCTGGCGGGCGACCCTGCTCGCGAACTGCGTGCTGGAGGCGGCGCGCAGCGGGCGGGTGGTCGAGGTGCCGCCCGTCTGAGGTGCCGTTCGGTTACAGGCGGTCCATTTTCTTCGACAACTTCCCGGATGCGCCAGCAGCGGCACTCGCGGGCGAGCCTACCCGACCTGAGTTCATCCGAAAATCGGTCGATAGCCCCACGCGTTCTTCGCGACCATTTCAGGCATCAGGTTCATGGCAGTGCTTATCGGTACGATTAATCCCGACCGCCTTGAAGGCGGTGCGGCAGCGGCTGTGATCACCGGGCTGGCCGGCGACGACTGGCTGACCGGTGCGGGCGGCAACGATCGCATCGATGGCGTCGACGGCCAGGACATCCTCAGCGGCGACGACGGCAACGACTACATCCTGGGCGGGCGGGACAACGACTACCTGGAAGGCTGGGCGGGCGACGACCTGCTGCATGGCGGCGCCGGCCAGAACCAGTTGCTCGGTGGCTTGGGCAATGATCGTCTCTACGGGACCGACGGGCGCGACACCCTGGCGGGCCAGAAGGGCGACAACATCCTGCTGGGGCGGCGGCGGTGATTTCCTGAGCGGTGGCTCCGGTAACGACACGCTGACCGGCGGTGCTGGTCGGGACGTGTTCTCGTTCCACGTGACACCCGGCACCGAGCTGGAGTTCCAGGAGACCGAGATCGGCCAGGACGTCGGCACCGACTTCGTGCGCGGCCAGGACCTGCTGCAGCTCGGGCAGACCACCCAGGGCGAAAGCGGGCCGAGCACCATCGGCAAGTCGTTCGCCGACTCCGACACGAACGGCAACGAGGTGCTGGACGACGGCGACACGCTGGTCTCGATCCAGGATGCGACCCTGGACGGCGTGACCAGGGCCTCCACCGTGCTGGACATGGCGAGCGCTTGGGACCGGGGCCCGGTCGGCAGCCAGACGGTGACGATCTTCGGCGTGACCGACCTCGGCGAGGACGACATCTGGGACTTTGGCGAGGACCCATTCACCGGGGTGATCCTGGAGGGCACCTCCAGGGCAGACGACTTGATGGGTACCGCCAAGAACGACCAGCTGACCGGCCTCGCTGGTGATGATCGGCTACGCGGCCTGGCCGGCAACGACGATTTGAGGGGCGATGACGGTAACGACCGGCTGGAAGGTGGTGATGGCTCCGATGGCCTTGCCGGTGGCCAGGGCTCCGGCCTGCTGTTCGGCGGGGCGGGCGACGACCGGCTGTGGGGCAGCCCACAGTCCGGCCCCGACACCCGGTTGTGCTTGGCGAGGCAGACAACCACTACCTGAATGGCGGTGCCGGCGACGACCGGCTCTATGGCAGCTTCGGCCGGGACGTGCTGACCGGCGGCCAGGGCCGGGACCTGTTCGGCATGGAGGAAGTGGGCCGCGGCTTCCGCGACGGCAGCAAGCCGGTGAAGGACGTGCTGGTGACCGACTTCGTGCACGGGGAGGACGCGCTCGACGACGAGACGATCTCCTTCGACCGGTACGACTTCAACGGTGATGGCCAGATCAAGGGCAGCGACGCCTACGTCACCCTCCAGCAGGTCGCCTATAACGGCGACACCAAGCTCTCGCTGGTGATCACCTGCGGACGGAGGACGCGACCGTGGCCAGCGGCAAGCTCACTCTGTTCGGCGTGCCTGGCCTGGATGCCGCCGACTTCGCCGGGCGCAGCCTGCCAGAAGCCTGAGGATCGTGGGGGCCGGGCAGCAGGCTTGCGGGGCGTCCCGCGGCCATGGACGCTGGGGATGCGTCCGTGAGGGGCGCTTCCTCCACCAGAGTAGTGGGCCGGCATGACGATCAGGACGAAGATCATCGTCTTCCAGGTGTTCTTCGTGGGCCTGCTGCTGATGATGGCGGGGGTGGTCTACTTCGCGGTGCAGCGCACCGATCGGTTCACGGAGCGGGTGCAGCACGCCCACCGCCAGCTGGTCACGATCACCGCGCTCTCGCTCCATGCCAACCAGTACTCGGAACAGATCGCCGAGATGCTCCTGTTCGGCGAGGAAGGCCGGCCGGACCTGGAGGAGGCGCGGCGCCAGGTCGAGCGCAGCTTCCAGGCCCTGGAGCAGATCATCCGGTCGGAGGGGAACCGGCTGAGCGGCGTGCAGCGCGAACAGGAGCTGGAGGAACTGCGCCTCGTCGCACAGATGCGGGCGATCGATACCCGGATGCACGAGACCGCCCTGGAGCTGCTCGAGCTGCAGATGCAGGGCCGAGGCGACGAGGCGCGGCGGCGCTACCGTACTGAGATCGAGGACGATCTCGACAACCGGCTCCAGGAGCTGGTCGACCTCGCGATCGCGGATGAGCGCGGCGAGGTCGACCGGATCGAGAGCGAGACGGACGCGCTCGCGCGGGAGATGACCCTGATCGTCGCGAGCGCCCTCCTCCTGGGTCTGCTGGTCGGCATTGGTGCCGCGGTCCTGCTGAGCCGGGCCCTGTCCCTGCCGATCACCCGCCTGGCCGAGGGTGCCGCTGCGATCGGCGGCGGCCGGCTCGACCATCGCATCGCCGTAGAGGGTCGGGACGAGCTGGCGCTGCTGTCGGATCACTTCAACCGGATGGTCGAGCAGTTGCAGCGGCAGCGGCGGGAGCTGCTGGAGCAGCAGGCCCTCCTGTCCCAGAAGGTCGGCGAGCGCACGGCCGAACTGGCGGATGCCAACCACCGGCTGGAGGACGCCAACCGGCGCCTGAAGGACCTGGATCGGCTGCGCATGCTGTTCCTGGCCGATGTCAGCCACGAGCTGCGCACGCCGCTCACCGTCCTGCGCGGTGAGGCCGAGGTGACGCTGCGCAACCAGGCAAACAGCCCCGAGGACTATCGGGAAACGCTGGCGCGGATCGTCGAGCAGGCGCAGGGCATGAGCCGGCTGGTGGACGACCTTTTGTTCCTGACCCGCACGGAAGCCGATTCGATCCGCTTCCAGATGCGGCCGGTCGTCCTGCAGGAATTGCTGGCGGAAGCGGTGGACGAGGCGGAGGTCCTGGCCAGGGCGCACGGCCGCCGGCTGCAGCCGAGCTTCGCCGACGAGCCGCTCGTCGTGCAGGCGGACGGACAACGACTGAAGCAGACCATGCTCATCGCGATCGACAATGCCCTGAAATATTCGCATGTCGGCACCGACGTGACCGTGGCGCTGCATGCGGCGGGCGAGGATGCGGTGGCCGCCATCCGCAACCAGGGTGACCCGGTGCCGCCCGAGGACCTGCCCTACATCTTCGACCGCTTCTATCGCGGCCGCCAGGACCAGTTGAAGACCGGCGGCAGCGGGCTCGGCCTCTCGATCGCCAAGTGGATCGTTGAGAAGCATGGCGGCCAGATCGGGCTTTCCAGCGGCCCGGACGGGATCACCGAGCTGGAGATCCGCCTGCCGCTGGCAAGGTGAGGCCGGCTCAATCCTCCGAGATCGTGTAGCCGAACCCGCGCACGGTCTTGATCAGCGCCTTCGTCTCGGCGGCGTCGATCTTCTGGCGCAGGTAGCGGATATATACGTCGACTACCTTGGAGCCGGGATCGAAGCTGTACTCCCAGACCCGGCTGAGGATCCGCGTGCGACTCAGGACCCTGCCGGCATTCTCCATGAGGTAGGCCAGCAGCGTGAACTCCTTGGGCGTGAGCTGGATCTCGCGCCCGCCGCGCCTGGCCTTGCGCGCGGCGCGGTCCAGGACGAGGTCGCCCACCTGGAGCAGGGGGTCGGCCGGCTCCTCGCCCCGCCCGGCCCGCCGCAGCAATGCCCTCATCCGGGCCAGCAGCTCGTCGAAGGCGAACGGCTTGGTGAGATAGTCGTCCGCCCCGGCATGAAGACCCGTCACCTTGTCCTGCAGCCCGTCCTTGGCGGTCAGCATCAGGATCGGGCGGTCGTAGCGCTCGCTACGGAGGATTCGGCAGATCTCGGCGCCGTCCAGGCCGGGCAGCATGCGGTCGAGAACCAGCAGCGCGTGCTCCTTCGATCGTGCCAGGGCGAGCGCGTCCCGGCCATCACCCACTACGTCGACCGTGTAGCCCTCGGCCTCGAGTCCGCGCCGGATGAACCGGGCGATTCGCGGATCGTCCTCGATCAGGAGCACCTTCACCAATCGGCATTTCTCCCGGCCAGCCTGCGGCTCCGGCACCTGCCAGCCGCTTCTCACCCGACTCTAACCTGGCTCTTCCCGGCATCTAACCAAGCTGCACCTGAACCATAACCAGGGCCGGACCATGTACGGGCAGCCCCTGGAAACGGAAAATTTCAACTCTCATTGGAGAATGCTGATGGCAATGGTTCGGTCTTCCCTGATTGTGGCCGGCATGTCCTGCGCGATGCTGATGGGCCTGGCAGCACCGGCCAGCAGCGAGGAGCGTGCCTGTGTCGGGACGATCGGTGCCGTGCAGGTCGACAATCTCCGGGTTCCGTCCGGCGCCACCTGCCGCCTGACCGGCACGCGCGTGGAAGGCAATATCGTGGTGCAGCGCTTCGGCACGCTGGTGGCCAGCGGTGCCATGGTCGACGGCAATGTGCAGGGCGAGGGTGCCCGGTCGGTGTCCCTGTATAACGGGCTGATCGGCGGCTCCGTCCAGCTCAAGCAGGGCGGCGCGGTGTTGGTCCTCGACAATTTCGTCGACGGCAACATCCAGCTGGAATCCAACCGGAACACCCAGCGGATCGTGCGCAACAGCGTGGGCGGCGACATCCAGGCCTTCCAGAACATCGGCGGCGTCGACATCCGCCAGAACAAGGCCAAGGGCAACCTGCAGTGCAAGGCGAACAACCCCGCCCCGGTCGGCAGCGCCAACGTCGTAGGGGGCAACAAGGAGGATCAGTGCCGGGCACTCTGAGCCTGGTCGGCTGATCGCGGCGCCGTCACCGGCGCCGCCACCAAGGCCTTGCCCTTCGACACGACCCGGGCGGCCCTGTCAGCCGATCACATCCACCGGCAGGCTGGACACGCCGTCCAGGGCGATCACCGAGCTGCCGATCGGCAGGTCGTGGTACCAGGCGATCGCCAGGTCGATGAACATGGTGCCGTCGACCACCGCCACGCCGCGGTCGGCGGCGTCGATCACCCCGTCGCCATTGCTGTCCAGGTTCGGCACGTTGCCGGGATCCATGGCGTCCAGATAAGCGGTGATGTTGAGCGGGCCGTCCTCGAACACGTCATAGTCGAGGACCCGGTGCACGCCGAACGGCACGTCCTTGCCGAACGCCACGAACTCCAGGCTGTCCGCACCGCTGCCCAGCGAAATCGTGGTGGCCCCGCCGGCGACATAGACATAGTCGTCGCCGCTGCCGGCCAGGATCTGCCCGGTGCTGCCGTCCGCGATCACGAAGTCGTCGCCAGGCCCCGCATCCAGATAATCTGCACCACCGAACGACTGGACCGTGTCGTCGCCGAGCCCGCCCAGCAGGATGTCGTCCTCGGGCGTACCCTGGATCAGGTCGTCGAGCGCGGTGACCGTACCGAGTACGCCTTCGTCGTGCGGCCCGTCCGATACTTCGCCGCCCAGGTCGGCCAGCCCCTGCTCGTAGCCCCACTCGTGGCTGCCCAGGTCGATCGTGTCGCCGTACGCACTGGTCACCGGTCGCATTCCTTCATGCCGACCTGATCGTTCCTGGCGACCGCCGGATCGAGCAGCGCCAGGACCTCAGAACATCCTGGCCAGAGCCGGGTTTCATCTTTGGCTACAAATATCGCCAGCATCTTCTTGATATTCCGACGGCTGCCGATCTCCCCTGCCCTGGATGCGGGGCAGAGGCCCCATGAAGGTCACCGTTGCGTTCCGCCTTCCGACGCGGCACCTGTGCCGGCCAGGAATCGACATCGACGCGCGCTCAAGGAACCCCTTCGCATGAACGGCATGCTGACGCTGGACCAGCTCGAGGAGCTCGTGGCCTCCGGCGAGATCGACACGGTGGTGGTGGCGTTCACCGACATGCAGGGGCGCCTGATCGGCAAGCGCGCTACCGGCCGGTTCTTCCTGGATAGCGTGGTCAAGGAATGGCACGCCTGCGACTACCTGCTGGCGGTCGACATGGAGATGGAGCCGGTGCCCGGCTTCAAGGCCGCCTCCTGGGACAAGGGCTATGGCGACTTCGTCATCAAGCCGGACCTGGCGACGCTGCGGCGGATCCCCTGGCTGGACGCGACCGCGCTCTGCCTGGGCGACGTGGTCGACCATCACGGCGAGGAGCTACCGCACAGCCCGCGCGCGATCCTGAAAAAGCAGCTGGCCCGCCTGTCGCAGCGGGGCATGATGGCCAAGATGGCATCGGAGCTGGAATTCTACGCCTTCGACGACGATTTCCGCACCGCTCGCGATAAGCGCTACCACGATGTCCAGACGTCCGGCTGGTACATCGAGGACTACCACATCTTCGAGGGCACCAAGCGCGAGAAGCTGCTGCGCGCGATCCGCAACGGCATCGATGCCGCCGGCATCCCGGTCCAGGAAAGCAAGGGAGAGTGGGGGCCGGGCCAGGAGGAACTGAACCTGGTCTATGCCGAGGCGCTGGAGATGGCCGACCGGCACGTCATCTTCAAGAACGGGGCCAAGGAGATCGCCTGGCAGCACGGCAAGGCCATCACCTTCATGGCCAAGTGGAAGAAGGAACTAGCCGGCAGCTCCTGCCACATCCACGCCTCGCTCTGGGACAAGGAAGCGGACAAGCCGCTGTTCGCCGACAAGGACGACAAGAACGGCTTCTCCAAGCTGTTCCAGAACTATCTGGCGGGCCTCCTCGCCGCGGGCGGCGACGCGACCCTGCTGTTGGCCCCCAACATCAACAGCTACAAGCGCTTCGTCGCCGGCAGCTTTGCGCCGACCAACCTGGTCTGGAGCCGAGACAACCGCACCGCCGGCTTCCGGGTGCTGGGCTCGGGCGGTGCCTCCCTGCGCGTCGAGTGCCGGGTGCCGGGTGCCGACGTTAACCCCTATCTCGCCTATGCCGGGCTGTTGGCTGCCGGGCTGCACGGGGTCAAGCAGGGGCTGGAGCTTCCTGAGGCTTTCTCCGGCGATGCCTATCAGTCCGGCGATGTCCCGGCAGTGCCGCATACGCTGCGCGAGGCCACCGAGCGGCTCGACCGCTCGGAGGTGATGCGTGCCGCCCTTGGGGATGAGGTGGTCGATCACTATGTCCATGCGGCACGCTGGGAGCAGGCCGAGTACGACCGGGCCGTGACCGACTGGGAGCTGATCCGCTACTTCGAGCGCGGCTGATCCCTGGTCCTGGCAACGGCCGCGCCCCGGCCGTTGCCATCTGTCCGGAACCTTTCCAAAAAGGCCCGGGTTACGGGAGATCGCCATGCACATGCCGCCGCCTGACGAGGGCATTCTCGCGCGCCGCGAGGAGATCGTGGCCGCACTGCGTGCGATTGTCCCGGGCGAGGGCGTGATCGCCGACCAGGTAGGCCTGCGCCCCTATGAGTGCGACGCGCTCTCCGCCTACCGCGCCGTGCCGATCGCGGTGGTGCTGCCGAGCACGGTGGAAGAGGTGTCGGCGGTGCTGGCCTGGTGCCATCGCGAGAAGGTGAAGGTGGTGCCGCGCGGTGCCGGCACCTCGCTCTCGGGTGGCTCTTTGCCCCTGGTCGACGGCATCGTGCTGGGCATGGGCAAGTTCAACCGGATCCTCGACATCGACTTCGAGAACCGGACGGTGACCGCGCAGCCCGGTGTCACCAATCTCGGCATCACCAAGGCGGTGGAGCATGCCGGCTTCTATTATGCGCCGGACCCCTCCTCGCAGATCGCCTGCTCGATCGGCGGCAACATCGCCGAGAACTCGGGCGGGGTGCACTGCCTGAAATACGGGCTCACCACCAACAACGTGCTGGGCATTGAGATGGTGCTGCCCACCGGCGAGATCGTGCGCCTGGGCGGCAAGCATCTGGATTCCGAGGGTTATGACCTGCTGGGCCTGATGACCGGCTCGGAGGGGCTGCTCGGCGTGGTCACGGAAGTGACCGTGCGCATTCTGCAAAAGCCGCCGGTGGCGCGGGCCGTGCTCATGGGATTTGCCAGCTCCGAGCAGGGTGGCGACACGGTGGCCTCGATCATCGGGGCCGGGATCATCCCGGGCGGGCTCGAGATGATGGACCGGCCGGCGATCCAGGCGGCCGAGGACTTCCTCCATGCCGGCTACCCACTGGACGTCGAGGCGCTCTTGATCTGCGAGTTGGACGGACCCGAGGTCGAGGTGAACCACCTGATCGAGACGGTGGCCGGCATCGCCCGCCAGCACGGCGCCACCACCATCCGGGTCAGCCAGAGCGAGGAGGAACGCCTGCTGTTCTGGGCGGGGCGCAAGGCAGCCTTCCCTGCCGTGGGGCGGATCTCGCCGGACTATTACTGCATGGACGGGACGATCCCGCGCGCACGGCTGGCCGAGGTGCTGGCCGGGATGCAGGAAATGTCGAAGCGTTACGGGCTGCGTGTGGCCAACGTGTTCCATGCCGGCGACGGCAATCTGCATCCGCTGATCCTGTTCGACGCGAACAAGCCGGACGAATTGCAGAAGGCCGAGGCGTTCGGCAGCGACATCCTGAAGCTCTGCGTCGAGGTGGGCGGCGTGCTCACCGGCGAGCATGGGGTGGGCGTGGAGAAGCGCGACCTGATGCCGACCATGTTCACCGAGGCCGACCTGAACCAGCAGATCCGGGTCAAGTGCGCGTTCGACCCCGAGCAGATCCTGAACCCGGGCAAGGTCTTTCCCAAGCTGCACCGTTGCGCCGAGATGGGCCGCCTCCACGTGTCGGGCGGCCGGGTCCCGTTCGCTGACCTGCCCCGCTTCTGACCGCCGGAACGTTTGCCCGATGGAACTCCTGTTGCCGCAAAGCCTGGCCGAGGCGGCCGACATGGTGGCCGCCGCCCTTGCGGAAGAGCGGCCGCTTTCCGTGCTGGGCCAGGGCGGCAAGCTCGGGCTGGGCCAGCCCACAGCACAGCCGGTGGGCCTCTCGACCCGCAAGCTCTCGGGCATCACCCTCTACGAGCCGGGCGAGCTGGTGCTCTCCTGCGGGGCCGGCACGCCTCTGGCCGAGATCGAGGCGACGCTCGCCGAGCGCCAGCAGCAACTGGCCTTCGAGCCGCCAGATGCGTCCACTTGGTATGGTGCGGCACCGGGCCAGGCGACCATGGGTGGGGTGTTTGCCACCAATCTCGCAGGTCCCCGGCGCTTCAAGGCCGGCGCCCCGCGCGACCATCTCCTGGGCGTGCAGTGCGTCACCGGGCGCGGTGAGGCGATCAAGACCGGCGGGCGGGTGGTCAAGAACGTCACCGGCTATGACCTGTGCAAGCTGCTGTCCGGCTCGTTCGGCACGCTGGCGGTGATGGGGCACGTGACCTTCAAGGTGCTGCCGGCGCCCGAATGCGTCCAGACGCTCGCGATCTTCGGCGAGGACCTGGCCGATCTGGCGGCGCGCCTGCGCAAGGCGGCGGGCACCGCGTTCGAGATCTCCGGGGCGGCCCTGCTGCCGGCGGGTGCTGCCGGACGGAGCGGGGTCGACGCGCTGCGCGAGAGCGGTGGTGCTGTGGCGCTGCTGCGGGTGGAGGGCGTGCGCCCGTCGGTCGAGGACCGGATGCAGGGGCTGATCAGCGAGGTGGTGGGCAGGAGCCTGCCGCACCTCGTGCTGGCCGAGGAGAGCATCGCGCTCTGGCAGCGGATCCGCGACCTGCGCGTGCTGCCGGACCGGCCGGTCCTGTGGCGGCTGTCCGTGGCGCCCACCGAGGGGGTGGCAGCCGCCAGGGCGCTCACCAATCTGGGGGCAGACCTTTTCCTCGACCAGGTGGGTGGCCAGATATTCGCGGTGATGGATTCGCCGAGCGCGGCGGAGGTCCGCGCCCTGGTGGCAGGTGGCGGTCATGCGACGCTGTTGCGCGCACCCGACGCGATCCGCAGCACCATCCCGGTGTTCCAGCCGCAGCCCGCCCCGCTGGCTTCCCTGGCCGTCCGGGTCAAGAACGCCTTCGATCCCCGACAGATTCTCGAGCCCGGCCGGATGACGCTGGCCGCCTGAGGTACCGATCGTGCAGACCAGCTTCACCCTGGCGCAGCTCGCCGACCCGAAGATCAAGGAAGCGGAGCAGATCCTGCGCACCTGCGTGCATTGCGGGTTCTGCACGGCGACCTGCCCGACCTATGTGCTGCGCGGCGACGAGCTCGATTCGCCGCGCGGGCGGATCTACCTGATCAAGGACATGCTGGAGAACGGCCGGGACGCCGACGAGCGCACCGTGCGCCATATCGACCGCTGCCTGTCCTGCCTGTCCTGCATGACCACCTGCCCGTCCGGTGTCGACTACGTGCACCTGGTCGACCATGCCCGGGCGCATATCGAGAAGACCTATGAGCGGCCGGCTGCAGACCGCTGGCAGCGCTGGATGCTGGCCAAGGTCCTCCCCCGGCCGAACCTGTTCCGGCTGGCGCTGATGGGTGCGGGGGCCGGGCGCCCATTCGCCCGCGCCCTACCCCGGCGCCTGAAGGCGATGCTCACGCTGGCGCCCAGGCGCACGCACGGGCCGTCGCCCATGGACCGGCCAGGCGTGGTGCCGGCGGTGGGGCAAAAGCGCGCCCGGGTGGCGCTGCTCCAGGGCTGCGCCCAGCGGGTGCTCGATCCGGCGATCAACGAGGCGACCATCCGCCTGCTGACCCGGATGGGCTGCGAAGTGGTGCTGGCCAAGGACGCCGTGTGCTGCGGCGCGCTGACCCTGCACATGGGCCAGGACCGCGATGGCAAGGCCGCGGCCAGGCGCACGATCGAGGCCTGGAGCCGGGAGCTGGACGGCAACGGGCTGGATGCGGTCGTGATCAATGCCTCGGGCTGCGGCACGACAGTGAAGGACTATGGCCACCTGTTCCAGCACGAGCACGATCATGTCCTAGCCGAGCGGGCCAGGAAGATCGCGGCGCTGGCGCTGGACATCACCGAGCTGGTTGACCGGCTGGGCCTGCCGGAGCCGGTGTTCGTGCCCGAGCAGAAAGTCGCCTATCATTCAGCCTGCTCGATGCAGCACGGCCAGAGGATCAGGACCCTGCCGCAAAAGCTCCTGCGCCAGATGGGGTTTGCGGTGGTCGAGCCCGCCGAGAGCCATATCTGCTGCGGCTCGGCCGGGACCTACAACATCCTCCAGCCAGAGCTGGCTGACCAGCTGAAGGAGCGCAAGGTCGCCCATCTCGAGAAGCTGGTGCCGGACGTGATCGCCACCGGCAATATCGGCTGCATGACCCAGATCGGCAGCGGCACCGCCATCCCGATCGTGCACACGGTGGAGCTGCTGGACTGGGCGACCGGCGGGCCAGTGCCCGACAAGCTGCGCATTCCGGCGCAAGCCGCTTGATGCCGGAGGACGCGAGGGGCTAGTCCATGAGGTGTGGCGGGCCGCACCGGCTCCTGCGCGTCGCTTCATCTCCCGGCTTGGCGAATGCTTCGACTGCACCATTTTCCGCTCTGCCCCTACTCGCGCAAGATCAGGCTGCTGCTGCGCGAGAAGGGACTCCGCTTTGAGGAAGTCGAAGTCGAGCCCTGGAAGCAGGTCGACGCGCTGTTCGAGCTGAACCCGGCACTCGAAGTCCCGGTATTGCAGGACGAGGACCTGACGGTCTGCGACAGCCGCGCGATCGCCGACTTCCTCGAAGAGTCGAAGCCTGAGCACAACTTCCTGGGCGCGTCCCTGGAGCGGCGCAACGAGACACGCCGACTGGTTGCGTGGTTCGATGACAAGTTCGCGCGGGAAGTGACGGACCTCCTTTGGCGCGAGAAGCTGATCAAGCGGCTGAAGCGGATCGGCACGCCGAACTCGGACAACATGCGGGCGGGGGCTGCCAACCTGAAGGTGCATCTGGCCTATCTGAGCGAGCTGTTCTCCGACCGGCGCTGGCTGGCCGGGGACGACCTCACCCTGGCGGACATGGCCGCGGCCGCCCACCTGTCGGTCCTGGACTATCTGGGTGACGTTCCCTGGCAGAATTTCCCGCTGGCGAAGGAATGGTACGGCAAGATGAAGTCGCGGCCGAGCTTCCGCCCGCTGCTCGCCGACCGGCTGCCGGCGATGAAGCCGCCACTGCACTACGACGACCTGGACTTCTGAACCCGGAGCGGGTCCGCGCCGAGATCCTGGCGCGTGCGCAGAGCGAAGGCATCTCGATGGTGCGGGTCACCTCGGCCGACCTGCCGCCTTTGCATGGCCAGCGCTTCGACCAGGCGATCGCCGAGGGGCGCCATGGCGAGATGCGCTGGCTCGCCGAGAAGGCCGACCGGCGGCAGAGTCCGAAGGCGATCTGGCCGGAAGCGCGGAGCGTGCTGGTCTGCGGGCTGAACTACGGGCCGGACAGCGATCCGCGCGCCACGCTCGGCCTGAGCGATACGGCCACGATCTCGGTCTATGCGCGCAACCGCGACTATCACGACGTATTCAAGGGTGCCTTGAAGCGGACCGGCCAGTGGCTGGCCAGCCGCTACGGTGCCAGGGTGAAGGTGTTCGTGGACACCGCACCGGTGCTGGAGAAGCCCCTGGCCCAGCAGGCCGGGCTGGGCTGGCAGGGCAAGCACACCAACTTGGTCAGCCGCTCCTTCGGCTCCTGGCTGTTCCTGGGCGAGATCTTCACCACGCTGGACCTGCCGCCGGACCCGCCGGAGGCCGACCATTGCGGCAGCTGCCGGCGCTGCCTGGAGGCCTGCCCGACCGGGGCGATCGACGCGCCCTACCGGCTCGATGCTAGGCGCTGCATCAGCTATCTCACCATCGAGCATGGCGGGCCGATCCGCCGCGACCTACGTGCGCTCATGGGCAACCGGATCTATGGCTGCGACGACTGCCTGGCTGCCTGCCCATGGAACCGGTTCGCCAGGGTCGGGCAGGAGATCAAGCTGCAGGCGCGGGACGATCTGCGGGCGCCGAAGCTGCGGGAACTGGCCGGGCTGGACGATCCGGCCTTCCGCGCACTGTTCTCCGGCTCACCGATCAAGCGGATCGGTCGTGACCGGTTCGTGCGCAACGTCCTGATCGCCATCGGCAACAGCGGCGACCGGGGCTTCCTGGACGTGGTGGCGACCCTGCTGGACGACCCTGCATCGGTGGTCCGGGGTGCCGCGGTCTGGGCGCTGCGGCGGCTGGCCGAGCCGGCGCACGCAGAGGCAGAGCGCACGCGGCGCCTGCCGGGCGAAGCGGATGCCACGGTGCGGGCGGAGTGGACGGAGAGGGTGGAGTGAGCAAGCGGCTGTTCTGCTTCGGGCTGGGGTATACGGCTGAGGTGCTGGCGCGGCGGCTGATCGGCCAGGGCTGGCAGATCGCCGGCACCACGCGTGATCCCACCAAGGCGGAGGCATTGCGGCGGCTGGGTTGGGAGATGCACCTGTTCAGCCGGGAGCAGTCCCTGGCCGATCCGGCGGCGTCACTCGCCGGCACGACCCATCTGCTCCACTCGATCATCCCGGACGAGGCGGGCGACCCGGTGGCCGACCGGCATCTCCCCGACCTGCGCGCCCTGCCCTCGCTCGAATGGTTCGGCTGGCTCGGCACCACCGCCGTCTATGGTGACCGCGGCGGTGCCTGGGTCGACGAGGAGGCCGAACTTGCGCCCACGGTGGACCGGGCGCGCCGGCGGCTGGAGGCGGAGCGGGTCTGGCTGGCAAGCGGCCTGCCCGTCCATTTGTTCCGCCTGGCCGGGATCTACGGGCCCGGCCGCAACCAGCTCCGCGACGTGCTGGCCGGCACGGCGCGGCGGATCGTGAAGTCGGGCCAGGTGTTCTCGCGCATCCATGTGGAGGACATCGCGACCGTGCTGGAGGCCTCGATGGCCAGGCCCAGGCCGGGTGCGGTCTACAATGTCTGCGACGACGAGCCGGCCCCACCCCAGGACGTGGTGGCGTTCGCGGCGGAGCTGCTGGGGGTCCAGCCGCCGCCCGCGCTGGACTATGCCACGGCGCAGCTCTCGTCGATGGCGCGCAGCTTCTATGCGGACAACCGCCGGGTCCGAAACGATCGGATCAAGCGGGAGCTGGGAGTGGAGCTGGCCTATCCCAGCTATCGGGAGGGTTTGCGGGCGCTGCTGGCCGTGGAGCGCGGAGCCGCCTGAACGATCCGATGGTCAGGCCGGCACCAGGCCGTGGCGGAGCATGATCTCCCGCAGCCTGGCCGGATCCGGCCCGCCCGGGCGGGCGACGGCTTCGGCCATTTCCTCGAAATAGCGCCGCCCGATCGAGCCCGGCGTCAGCACGACCAGGCCGCGGGCCGTCGTGTCATGCAGGTTCTCGTGCTGGTGGACGCCGCCGCGCGGGACCAGCACGGCTTGGCCCGGGCCGACCTCCTGGCTGCGGCCGTCGACGGTCGTGGTGAGCGTGCCCTCCAGCCCGTAGACCGCCTCGTCGACATCCCGGTGGTAGTGGGGCGCCGGCACCCGGGCGTCCGGCGGGACCACGAACTCGAACATCACGAGATTGCCTGCGCCATCCGTCTCGTCGACGAGGAAGCGCAACTCCAGCGCGCCGATCTGTACCGTCCTGTCGCTACGGTCTTCCATCCTCCAGCCTCCGGATCGTAAAGTCTCTTTACAACCATTTTCGTAAAGAGACTTTACACGATGTCAATCGCAGATCGCCCGCCTTATGTCGGCGCGCTGCTGCGGCTGTGCCTGGGACAGGTCCGCGGCCGGATGCTGGAGGCGATCCGTGCGGCTGGCTTCACCGACCTCCAGGACGCCCATCTGGCGATCTTCTCCTATCCCTTGCCGGACGGGACGAAGCCTTCGGAGCTGGCGCGCCGGATCGGCATGTCGCGGCAGGCAACCAACCACCTGATCGCCCAGCTCGAGGCGCTGGGCTACATCGAGCGGCGAGCACCAGAGGGCAGCAGCCGGCGCCTCGTCCACCTCACCGGGCGCGGCTGGCAGGTCGGCCGGGTGATCATCGCCTGCCTGCAGCAGATCCAGGCGGACTGGGCCCTGCAGGTCGGGCCGGAGCGTTTCGCGGACTTCCTGGACGTGCTGCGGCTGCTGGCAGCCGACGAGTGCGGCCAAGCTCAGACGAGCGGCCGCCCCTCCACCTGAGCCAGCACCCGGTCCAGGGCAGCGCCGATCCGGCGCAGGTCCTCGGGCCGGGACAGGCGGTGGTCGCCGTCCTTGATCAGTTCGACCGTTACCGCCCGGCTGGTCAGGTTGGCGGCGAGCGACACG
>NZ_WUJP01000124.1 GCF_009806515.1 Geminicoccus flavidas
GCGGTCATCCAGGGCACGTCCGGGTCCTCCTGGCCCTGGAGCAGGTGGACCGGGCCGTCGAAGCGGATCGGCTCCCGCATCAGCAGGTGGCGCTCGCCGTCCTCCAGCAGGCGGCGGGTGATCGGGAGCGGGTCGCCGTAGGGGGAAGGCTCGTAGAACACGCCGTCCCGCGCCAGGGCGGCCTTGTGTTCTTCCGTCAGTGCCGGGCGCATCAGATCCTCGGTGAAGTCGGGGGCGGCGGCGATGCCGACTAGGCCCGCGACCTTGTCCGGCCGGGCGCGGGCGGCCAGCAGCATCAGCCAGCCGCCCATGCTGGAGCCGACCAGCACCGCCCTGCCCTCGACCAGCCGGTCCAGCACCAGGAGCGTGTCGTCCAGCCAGTCGGACAGGCAGAGATCCTCGAACCGGCCGTCCGAGACGCCGTGGCCGCGATAGTCGAAGCGGGTGTAGGGCCGGCCCTGCTTCGTCACATGGGCTTCCAGCGCCACGGCCTTGCTGCCCTCCATGTCGGAGCGGAAGCCCGACAGGAACACGACCTCGGTGCCCTGCCCCGGCGTCCGCCGGTAGTGGATCGAGGTGTCGTTCTCGCGCGTCAGTCGATCCGAAATCACCATCTGCCCGTCATCGCTTGGCTTCGTCCTGGTCCTTTGCCACGCTAGCACCGGTGGTGCTGGCGGTCGAAGCATCGCCTTCCCCTTCACTTCCTTGCGGGTCTCGATGGCGACGTTGCTGCAGGTACTGCCTGCGCTGGAAAGGGGCGGTGTCGAGCGCGGGACCGTGGATCTCGCCCGGCTCCTGAAGCGGGCCGGGCACCAACCGCTGGTGGCCAGCGCCGGCGGCGGCCTGGTGGCCGAGCTGGAGGCGGATGGCATCACCCACCTGACCCTGCCGCTCGCCAGCAAGAACCCCCTCACCATCTGGCAGAACGCCGCCCGGCTGGGCGAGCTGATGCGGCGGCACCGGGTGGAGCTGGTCCATGCCCGCTCGCGCGCGCCTGCCTGGAGTGCCAGGATCGCCTGCCGGCGCGCCGGCACGCCGTTCGTCACCACCGTCCACGCCGTCTATGGCGGCTACGATTACCGGCTGAAGCGGCGCTACAACGCGGTGATGGCCTCTGGCGACCGGGTCATCGCGATCTCCGACTATGTCGCTCAGCATGTCTGCGAGGTGTACGGGGTCGGGCCCGACGTGCTGCGCACCATCTATCGCGGCGTGGAGGTCGGGGAGTTCGACCCAGCTTCTGTATCGCCCGAGCGCATCGCGAAGCTCCAGGCGCAGTTCCGGGTACCGCCCGGCCGGCAGGTTGTGCTGCTGCCCGGGCGGATCACCCGAATCAAGGGCCATCTCCTGGTGGCGGAGGCGGTGGCGAAGATCGCGCGTGACGACTTCGTCGTCCTGTTCGTGGGGCCGGATACGCCCGGCAGCTCCTATTCCGCGGAACTGCACGCGAAGATCCAGGCCCTGGGGCTGGCCGAACGCGTCCGCCTGGTGGGCGGCACCGGCGACATGGCGGCGGCACTGGCGCTGGCCGACCTGGTGCTCGCCCCGTCGATCGGGCCCGAGGCGTTCGGACGGGTGTCGGTGGAGGCGCAGGCGATGGGCAAGCCGGTGATCGCCGCCGACATTGGCGGGCTCGGCGAGACCCTGCTGCCGGCCACCACCGGCTGGCTGGTCCCACCGGGCGATGCGGCGGCGCTGGCGGATGCCATGGAGCTGGCCCTGGCGATGCCGGCCGAGGCACGGGCGCGGCTGGGCGAGCAAGCCAAAGCCTGGGTGCGGGAGCAGTTCACCGCCGAGCGCATGTGCCGGCAGACCCTGGCGGTCTATGCCGAACTGCTGGGAGGGCGCGCCTGATGGCGGGCATTCTCGTCATCAAGCATGGCGCGCTGGGCGACGTGGTACTGGCCACCGGGGCGATGCAGGCGATCGTTCGGCATCATCCGGGCGAGCGCATCAGCCTGCTTACCACCGCCCCCTATGCCAGGCTGCTAGAGCCGTCCGGCTGGTTCGCGGAAATGATCGTCGACGAGCGGCCGACGCTCTGGACGCCGCTCAAGCTGGCCAGCCTGGTCCAGCGCCTGGCGCGGCAGCACTTTGCCATGGTCTACGACCTGCAGACCTCCCGGCGGACCGCCCTCTACTACGCGCTCTGGCCCCGGCCGAAGCCGCGCTGGTCGGGCATCGC
>NZ_WUJP01000107.1 GCF_009806515.1 Geminicoccus flavidas
TGGTGGCGCCGGGGCCCGAGGTCACCAGCACCACGCCGACCTTGCCGGTCGAGCGGGCATAGCCTTCCGCGGCGTGCACCGCGGCCTGCTCGTGACGCACCAGGACGTGGCGAATCTTGTCCTGCTTGAAGATCGCGTCGTAGAGCGGAAGGACGGCACCACCGGGGTAGCCGAAAATGACCTCCACACCCTGCTCTACGAGGGCCGCGAGCACTACCTCGGCACCCGTCATGGGGCGCGAGGCGGCCGTTGCGGTCGCGAGCTTAGTGGTGTCGGTCATCAGTCGAACTCCGCCGGAATCGCTGGTTCCGGGACTACGGTTTTGGTGGAGCCCCTCTTGGGCAAAGCGTCATCCTCACCCTTCTTGCGAGGGGCGCGGCAAGCTAACTTCGCGCATGGGCAGCGTCAACGAAGCCTGGACAGAATCCGGGCGCAAACTGCCTCCTGAACCGACAGATCGTCGCCGAAACCGGCACAAGGCTGAAGCGCCTTCAGCCGATGACGCAGAAACGTCACCTGTCGCTTCGCATATTGCCGGGTCGCGACCGCGGCGGCCGCCAATGCCTCGGCTGGTGGCACCGCATCGGTGATGGAGCGCGCGAACTCG
>NZ_WUJP01000125.1 GCF_009806515.1 Geminicoccus flavidas
CAAGGGCTGCTCGCATCCGGACCGCCAGCCGGACCGCGAGCGGATCCACACCGTGGCGCGCTTGGCCGGCCAGCTCGCTCAGGCCGGGATCACGGACGTGCCGCCGCCTAGGCTCGGCTTCCTGGACGGCGAGGTCGACCATCTCCTGCCGGACGGCGACTTCGCTCTCCTGGTCCCCGGCTGCGCGCCGCACCGGCCGGACAAGCGCTGGCCGGCCCGCCATTACGGCGAGCTCGCCACCTATCTGCTGGCGCTGGGCATCCGGCCGGTGCTGATCGGCACGGCGGCCGAAGCCGACGCGATCCGCACCATCAAGGAGGAGTGCCCGGCGGCGATCGACCTGGGCGGGCGCACCAGCTTCGGCCAGATCGCGGCGCTGGCCCGCCGCGCCTTGTTCGCCGTGGGCAACGATACCGGGCCCATGCACCTGATCGCGGCGGCCCCCTGCCCGGTGCTCACCTTGTTCTCCGGGGCGTCCACGCCTTTGCGCAGCGCGCCCGGCTGGCCGGACGAGCCCTGGCTGCAGCGCGAGCCGCTCACCGCACTCGGCGTGGACGAGGTCGCGGCAGCATTGCCACGCATCGCCACGGCTTGACATCGAAGCTGGCATGCACCCATGCCGTTCGCCCGGTGTGCTGCCCATCTGTGTCGCAGGTGGCAGATTCGCGCCGGAGCGGAAGGCAAGGTTCTCGACGATGAGCATGATGGCGGAATCGAACAGGCACGCGGAGCGCCGCGGGGTGGCGATCACCCTGCCGGACGGGGCCACGCGCAGCTTCGAGACTCCGCCGACCGGCCTGGAGGTGGCTGCATCGATTGCCAAGAGCCTAGCCAAGAAGGCGCTGGCAATCGAGGTGGACGGCGAACTGCGCGACCTGGCGCGGCCGATCGAGCAGGATGCCAGGATCCGGATCATCACGGCGGGCGACCCCGAGGCCGGGCCGCTCCTGCGCCACGACACGGCCCACGTCATGGCCGAGGCGGTCCAGGACCTGTTCCCCGGCACCCAGGTGACGATCGGCCCATCGATCGAGAACGGCTTCTACTACGACTTCCATCGCGAGCAGCCGTTCACGCCGGACGACCTGGCCGCGATCGAAAAGCGGATGGCCGAGATCGTGAAGGCCGACCGGCCCTTCGTGCGCGAGGAGGTGAGCCGGGAGGAGGCGCGCGCCCGGTTTGAGAAGCTGGGCGAGAAGTTCAAGCTGGAGCTGCTGGACGCGATCCCGGCGGACCAGCCGGTGAC
>NZ_WUJP01000126.1 GCF_009806515.1 Geminicoccus flavidas
GCTCTATCACCAGGGTGACTGGTTCGACCTGTGCCGCGGGCCGCATGGCCCCTCCACCGGCCGGATCGGCGCGTTCAAGCTGACCAAGGTGGCCGGCGCCTACTGGCGGGGCGATGCCAGGAACCCGCAGCTCCAGCGGATCTACGGGATCGGCTTCCCGACCAGGGAAGCGCTGGACGCCCATCTGCACCAGCTGGAAGAGGCGGAGAAGCGCGACCATCGCCGGCTCGGCCGGGAGATGGACCTGTTCCATGTCCAGGAAGAGGCAGTGGGCTCGGTGTTCTGGCATCCCAAGGGATGGCAGCTCTGGCGCACGGTCGAGAACTACATGCGCCGCCGCCTGGAGGCCGCCGACTATCGCGAGGTGCGCACGCCGCAGCTGATCGATCGGGTGCTCTGGGAGGCGTCGGGGCACTGGGACAAGTTCGGCCAGAACATGTTCACGATCGAGAACGAGGACCGGGTCCTGGCGCTCAAGCCCATGAACTGCCCGGGCCACGTCCAGATCTTCCGGCAGCACCAGCACAGCTATCGCGACCTGCCGCTGCGCATGGCCGAGTTCGGCGCCTGCCACCGTAACGAGCCGTCCGGTGCCCTGCACGGCATCATGCGGGTGCGCGCATTCACCCAGGACGACGCGCACATCTTCTGCGAGCCCACGCAGATCAACGCCGAGACGGTGTCCTTCCTGGACCTGCTGCGCTCGGTCTATGCCGACTTCGGCTTCACCGACATCAAGGTGAAGTTCAGCGACCGGCCGCCTTTGCGCGCCGGCTCCGACGAGGTCTGGGACCAAGCGGAGAAGGCGCTCTGGGATGCGGTCAACGCCGCGCAGCTCGAATGCACGCTCAATCCCGGCGAGGGTGCGTTCTACGGACCGAAGCTGGAGTTCGTCCTGCGTGACGCGATCGGCCGCGACTGGCAGTGCGGCACGCTGCAGGTCGATTTCGTCCTTCCAGAACGGCTGGACGCTACCTATATTGGGAGTGATGGCCAGAAGCACCGGCCGGTCATGCTGCATCGGGCGATCCTGGGCTCGATGGAGCGGTTCCTCGGCATCCTGATCGAGGAACATGCCGGCAAGCTGCCGATGTGGCTCGCACCCTTGCAGGTGGTGGTCGCCACGATCACCAACGAGGCGGACGCCTATGCCGACCGGGTCGGCGAGGCGTTCCGGCTGGCCGGCATCCATGTCGAGGTCGACAAGGGCGCCGACAAGATCGGCTACAAGATCCGCCAGCATTCGCTGCGCAAGGTCCCCTGGATCATCGCGGTCGGTGCCAAGGAGGCGGAAGTGACTTCGGTCAGCCTGCGGCGACTGGGATCGCAGGCCCAGGAGAGTCTGGCGCTTGACGCGGCAATCGCGTTGTGCCAGCGAGAGTCGATGCCGCCCGACATCGCGCGCACGGCAAGTGCGGCGTGAGCGGACGAACAGGTAGCAACTACGGAGCAGCAAGAACCGGATGAGCAACGCTCGGGAAGAGTACGCGGTCAACTATCAGATCGAAGCACGGGAAGTTCGCCTAGTTGGCGAAGACGGCGAGATGATCGGCGTCGTGCCGTTGCGCGAGGCGCTCATGCGGGCAGAGGACGCTGGCCTCGATCTGGTGGAAGTATCGCCCACCGCGCGGCCGCCGGTCTGCAAGATCCTCGACTATGGCAAGTTCAAGTACGAGGCGCAGAAGAAGGCTGCCGAGGCTCGTAAGAAGCAGAAGGTCATCGAGGTCAAGGAGATCAAGCTCCGGCCCGGCATCGATGACAACGACTACAGCATTAAGATGCGCAAGGTGCGCGAGTTCCTGAGCGAGGGCGACAAGGTCAAGGTGACCATGCGCTTCCGCGGCCGCGAGATGGCGCATCAGCATCTAGGCATGGACGTGCTCACCAAGGTCCGTGACGAGGTGGTCGACCTCGGCAAGGTGGAGCAGATGCCCCGCTTGGAGGGCCGGCAGATGGTCATGGTGATGGCGCCGCTGAAGTGAGCGGCTGACGCCAAGGCAGCACAGATCGAGAGGGCCGGCCGGGGTGACCCGGCCGGCCTTTTTCATGGCCGCGTCGGCAGGGGCGGCGCGCCGTCGGACTTGATCCGGCGCAGCACCATGTTCGAGCGGATGTCGGCAATCATCGGCAAGGTGAGCAGCTGCTCGGTCAAGAGGCGCTCATAGGCAGCGAGATCGGCCACCACGACTTCCGCCAGGAAGTCCGCCTCCCCTGAGACCATGTGGCAGGCCACCACCTCCGGGATCGCCGCCAGGGTCTCCTGCAGCATCGCGGCCGCCTCACGCGAGTGGCGGGCGACCTTGATCGCGACGAATACGGTGAGGCCGAGGCCGATCGCCTCCCGGTCCAGGATCGCCCGGTAGCCCTGAATTACGCCGGCCTCCTCCAGGCGCCGCACCCGGCGCAGGCAGGGCGACGGCGACAGCGCCACCCGGTCGGCCAGATCGACATTGCTGATCCGGCCATCCGCCTGGAGCACCGCCAGGATGCGGCGGTCCGCATCGTCCAGTTCTGGCATATTCTATCTTCCATTGCGCCCTCTACGCAGTATCCTGCCAATTCTGACTTGTCATCGAGCCGAGCTTCGCAAGGACCTGCCGTGGACAAGGGTGGCATGATCAACCCCGTGGTCGAGACGACACGGGAGTCTGGTTATGTACGCACGCATCTGGCGCGGCTGGACGCAGGCGGCGCAGGCGGACCGCTACGAGGAACTGCTGCGCTCTGAGGTCTTCCCCGGCATTCGCGCCCGCTGCCGCCAGGGGCTGGAGCGGATCGACCTGCTGCGCCGGGAGGAGGGGGAGGAGGTCGGCTTCGTCACGGTGATGTGGTTCAGCGACAGGGCGGCACTGGCGGCGTTCGCCGGGCCGGACGGCGAGGCTGCCTATGTGCCGGCGGCGGCCCGGCAGATCCTCACCCGGTTCGAAGAGCGGGCCGGCCACTATCTGGTCCGCCATCAGGACGGGTGACCGGCCGGCCTCAGTCCGGCAGGCCGAATACTGCGCAGGGTTCTGCGATGCCGCGCAGCCTGTGCCGGCCCAGCGGGATTGACGGATGGCTGGTCTCTGCCGCGAAAGCGCCGGAGAGCAGGACCGGTCGGCCGAGCGGGCGGCACAGGCCCTCCAGCCGGCTGACCAGGTTCACTGGCGGGCCAATCGCGGTGAAATCCAGCCGATTGGCAGTGCCAATATTGCCCCACAGCATCTCACCGACATGGAGTGCGGTGCCGAACGGCAACGGCGGCAGGCCACGAGCGGCACGGCTGCGATCCAGATGGTCCATCCCGGCCCGGGCGGCGGCCACCGCGCGCATCGCGGCGTCACAGGCAGCAGGGGCGTCACGCTGCCCGATCGGGAAGATCGCCAGGATGCCGTCGCCGATGAACTTCAGGACCTCGCCACCAAAGGCGTGGACCGCACCGGCGACGCGGTCGAACCAGGCATCGAGCGTGGCGATCACCTCGAATGGCGCGCTCGTTTCCGATAGCTCGGTGAAGCCGCGCAGGTCGGCATAGAGCAGGGCCGCCTGGATGATCTCGCCGGGCTCGCGCCGCAGCCGGCCGGCCAGCACCCGTGCCGCACTGCGCCTGCCGAGATAGGTCTCCAGCAGCACGGCCTGGGTCGCGCGCGCCGCCAGCACGGCCAGCGGTGCGATGGCGAAGCGGGCCACCTCGTGCAGGAGCCGCAGCTCGGCCGGGCGCAAGGGGCGGCTGGCTGCCCAGCCGAGTCGTGCCGCAGCACCGACGGGAGTCTCGTGGACCTCGCCCAGAGCGGCCAGCC
>NZ_WUJP01000127.1 GCF_009806515.1 Geminicoccus flavidas
AGTCCCGCCCGGCATCGGCCGGCACGGCTTGGCCTAACCCTGCACCGCCGAAGCCCAGCCCCTCGATGACCGTGCCGGTGTCCGCCCGCCACAGCCAGCTGCGCCGGGCGATGATCGGGTGGGTCGGCAGTTCGGTGAGGGCACCGCCGGCGAGCGGCAGACCGCCAGCCATGAGCCTGGCGCCGAGCGTGGCCAGGAAGCTGTCGGCGCCGGCCATGCCGGTCGCCTCGTCGACCAGGAAAGATAGAGCCGGCGGCAGTCGCATCACCCGGATCATGCTATGGCAGTCGTCATTGCGGTGAAACTGCCGGAAGAGGCTGCCGATGCCCGAGACGCTCCGCACCGAGATCGAGATCGCGGCCCCGCAGGCCACCGTGTTCGCCTTCCTCACCGATCCCGACAAGATCCACCGCTGGATCGGTCCTGCTACCGTCGATCCCCGGCCGGGCGGGATCTATCTCGTCAGCGTGGCTGACAGGCATGCCGCCCGCGGCGAGTTCATCGAGGTCGTGCCGGTCCACCGGCTGGTCTACAGCTTCGGCTGGGAAGGACGGCCGGAGGTGCCGCCCGGGTCGAGCCGGATCGAGATCGACCTGGTCGAGCAGGGTGACGGCACGCTGGTGCGCCTCACCCATAGCGGACTGCCGAACGAGCAGGAGCGCGCCGGCCACGAGAAGGGCTGGAACCATTACCTGCAGCGGCTGGCGACCGCCGCTGCAGGCGGCGATCCGGGACCGGATTCGCCACCCGACTGAGCCCGCGATCCTGGCACATCGAAGGCGGGAACACCCGAGGCCGCTGGCCGCGTCCCTGCAGGCGGCGCTATCCTGCCGTCATACACCACCCGGAGCAGAGAAGCGTCGATGAACATCGCCGAGCGGCTGGCGGCCCTGCGCGCCCGACTGAAGGAACTGGGCGTGGATGGGTTCTGGATGCCGCGCACGGACGAGCACGGCTCGGAATACCTGCCGCCCCATGCCGAGCGGGTCGCCTGGCTCACCGGCTTCACCGGCTCGGCCGGAGTGGTGATCGTGCTGTCGGAGACCGCGGCGGTACTCAGCGATGGCCGCTATACCGTGCAGCTGGAGCGCGAGCTCGATCCGGCGCTGTTCGAGCGCGGCAACAGCGTGGAAACCCCGCCCTCGGTCTGGCTGTCCCACCGGGTCAAGGCGGGCATGCGAATCGGCTACGACCCTCGGCTGGTGCGCAAGCCGGAGAAGGCGGCGATGGCGAAGAAGCTCGACACCGCCGGTGCCGAGCTGGTGGCGCTCGACGCCAACCCCATCGACCTGATCTGGACCGACCGTCCGGCGCGCCCAGCGGAGCCGGTCAAGGCCCATCCCGTGGCCTATGCCGGCGAGGAAGCCGAAGCCAAGACCGAGCGGATGGGGGCGGCGGTCGGCAAGGCTGGTGCCGACCAGCTGCTGATCACCGCACCCGAATCGATCGCCTGGCTGCTCAACATCCGCGGCGCCGACGTGCCCTTCAATCCATTGCCGCTGGGCTTCGCCCTGCTCGGGGCCGACGGCCATGTGCGGCTGTTCACCGACCGGGCCAAGCTCGCCGGGCTGGACTTCGGCAACCGGGTGGCCGTGGAGCCGTACGAGGCGTTCGAGCCGGCCCTGGCGGAGCTGGGGAACCGCGGCCTGCGC
>NZ_WUJP01000128.1 GCF_009806515.1 Geminicoccus flavidas
CTCCTAGTGGATCCGGCCTATTCGGCGGTGGGCTTTGCCGACCGTTTCGCCAAGGCCGGCGGCAAGCTGGTCGAGGGCGAGGACCCGATCCCGCTGGCGCGCGCCATCAAGAACCCCACCGAGGTGAAGGGTGCGTTCGCGGCCCAGCAGCGCGACGGGGCGGCGATGAGCCGCTTCCTGTGCTGGCTGGATACCGAGGCCTTGGCGGCAGGCGCCGACGAGCTGGCGGCTGCGGCGAAGCTCCGGGCCATCCGCGCCGAGGACGAGCTGTTCCGGGGCCTGAGCTTCGAGACGATCAGCGCCTATGGGCCCAATGCCGCGCAGCCGCACTACCGGACCATGCCCGAGACCAACCTGAAGCTGGAGCCGGGTAACGTCTATCTGGTCGACAGCGGCGGCCAGTATCTGGACGGCACCACCGACATCACCCGCACGGTGGGCCTGGGCGAGGTGGCCGAAGCGATCCGCGTCCAGTTCACCCTGGTGCTCAAGGGCATGATCGCGGTCTCGGTGGCGGTCTTCCCCGAGGGCACCACCGGCGCGCAGCTGGATACGCTGGCGCGCCTGGCGCTGTGGCGGCACGGCCACGACTTCGACCATGGCACCGGCCACGGGGTCGGCAGCTATCTCTGCGTCCACGAGGGGCCGGCCCGGATCTCCAAGGGGCAGAGTGCGGTCAAGCTGCAGCCGGGCATGATCCTGTCCGACGAGCCCGGCCACTACGTCGCCGGCAGCCACGGCATCCGCACGGAGAACCTGCTGGTGGTAGAGCCGGCACCCACGCCGCCGGGCGGCGAGCGCAAGCTCCTGCGCTTTGCCACGCTGACGCTGGCGCCGATCGACCGGCGGCTGATCGTCCCTGAGCTGCTGAGCACGGAGGAGCGGGAGTGGCTGAACGGCTACCACGCCCGGGTGCTGGCCGAGATCGGACCACTGGTGGACGAGCCAACCCGGCAGTGGCTGGCGCAGGCCTGCGCGCCGCTGTGAGGCCGGCCCACAGGCACTAGGCAGCCGACCGGGCGGCGCGGCGCAGCACCTGCGGCGGCTGGCCGAACGCCCGCAGGAAGGCGCGACGCATCCGTTCCGGATCGGTGAACCCGCTTTCCCTGGCCACGATCTCCACGGGGTGGCGCGTCTTTTCCAGCATGAGCCGCGCCGCCTCGACCCGTAGCTGTTCCACGGCCTTGGCCGGCGACTGGCCGGTCTCGGCGCGAAAGACTCGGCTGAACTGACGCGGGCTGAGGGCAGCAGCTTCGGCCAGCTGCTCGACCGACAGCTCGGCCTGCAGATTGCGCCTGGCGAAATTCAGCGCCGACTGAACCCGGTCCGACCTGGGCGCCAGCTCCAGAAGCTCGGAATGCTGGGTCTGCCCGCCGGCCCGCCGGTGGTACATCACGAGCTTGCGGGCCACGGACTGCGCGATCTCGCTGCCGAGATCCTTCTCCACCATCGCCAAAGCGAGATCGACGCCCGCCGTCATGCCTGCCGAAGTCCAGACCGGACCATCGACGATGAAGATCCGGTCCTCCTCCACCCGCACCGCCGGGAACCGGCTGCGCAGCTCGTGCGCCACCAGCCAGTGCGTCGTCGCCCGCCGCCCGTCGAGCTGGCCGGCCTCGGCCAGGACGAAGGCACCGGTGCAGATCCCGCCCAGCCGCCGCACCGCCGGCAGGCGACC
>NZ_WUJP01000129.1 GCF_009806515.1 Geminicoccus flavidas
GGCGATCCAGGCCTTCAGGCCCTCGCTCGGACAGGGCACGCCCACGCCCCCGCCGACCAGCACCATATCGAACGCCTCGCCTGCCAGCGGCCCGGTGGCCACGTCCATCCCGGTCGAGCTGCGCACCAGACCGCCATCCTCCGACACGGTCGCCAGCTCGTAGATCGTCTTGCCGGCGCAGATGTTGGCGAACTCGAACACTGAACCCGCCGCCAGGCTCATCATCTGGAAGCCGGGAAAGACCACGAATCCGACGCGCATGCGAGCTCACCTTCCATGGCAAGAAAGGAGGGATATTCAACATATACGACAAGCACCAGCGGGCATAGCTTCCTGTGCAGCGGGCGGCATCGCCGCCGCCATCCCGCAACGGAGTGGAAGCCCATGGCCCTGTCTCCCCTAGGCACTGCCCTTGTTACTGGCGCCTCGTCCGGCATCGGTGCCGTCTATGCGGACCGCCTCGCCGGGCGCGGCTACGACCTGATCCTGGTGGCGCGAAACCGCAGCAAGCTCGTCGAGCTGGCCGCGCGCGTCACGGACCGGACCGGCCGCTCCGTCGAGATCGTCGCCGCCGACCTGTCCGACCGGGCCGACCGCCATGCGGTCGAGCAGCAGCTCGCCAACGATGCGAGCATCTCGATGCTGGTGAACAATGCCGGCGTGGGCTCGGCAGCCCCGCTGCTCGCCTCGGATGTCGACGCGATGGAGGCGATGATCGACCTCGACGTGACGGCGCTGATGCGCCTCACTCATGCGGCCGCCCCGGCCTTCGTGACTCGCGGGCGCGGCACGATCGTCAACATCGCCTCGATCGTCGCGATCGGACCCGAGGTACTGAACGGCGTCTATGGCGGTGCGAAGGCCTTCGTGCTGGCCTTCAGCCAGTCACTGCATCACGAGCTGGCGGACAAGGGCGTGCGGGTGCAGGCGGTTCTGCCTGGCGCCACGGCGACCGATTTCTGGAACGTGGCTGGCCTGCCGGTCGAGCACCTGCCGGGCGAGATCGTGATGAAGGCCACCGACATGGTGGATGCCGCCCTTGCCGGCCTCGACGCCGGCGAACTCGTCACCATCCCGGCGCTGCCGGACGTGACTCAGTGGCAGGCCTACGAGGCAGCACGCCAGGCCATGCTGCCCAACCTGTCCCGCACCGAGCCGGCAGCACGCTATCTTTCCGGCAAGGCGGCAGCCTGAGCCTGGGTCCGGGCCGTGGCGGCCGGCGCCCCTCAGGCCTTGCCGAGCAGGCGGCGCATACCCTGGACGGTCCGGTCGATCGTCCGCTCGGCGACCCCTTCCGCCTTGGCGATCAGGCCGCCGAACCGCGGCCAGCGCCGGTGGACATATCTCAGCGCGCGGTTAGCCCAGGGCGCCTGGCGGCTCAGCACGATCAGGCCCACGAAGATGAACAGGAAACCCTGCAGGAACGGCAGGAACAGGCCGAGGAAGCCCAGCAACAGGAAGCCGTAGCCGATCGAGAGGGTCGCGATGCGGGTCATGGGCGATCGGCCATCTGGGGAAAGCTCCAGCCAAAGGATTGCCTGTGTGTCGCGCCGAGGCCGGCCAGCACATCGGCAGGACCATCAGATAGGCCGGATCGGCCGGAGCGAAAGATGGCTCATCGCCTCGTGAGGTGGCTTCGCCACAGGCCCCGGGTTCTTCAGGCCGATGCACCCGAAGAACCCGGAACGCCTGGGGCCCACCCTAGTTGAACGTGTGCAATTCCAGCTTCAGGCTGCCGTCGTCCTGCTTCTCGAAGACATGGGTGGCGATGCCCTGGAAGGTGGTGGCGACCCCGGCCTGGTCCTTGCCCTTGGCGGACCAGCGGGCCGCGGCGACGACCGTGTCGTCATCCTCCATGATCCGGACCGGCTGCAGCGTGTGGTCCGTCGCCCCGCTGCCGATCACGCCCGTGAAGAACTGCTCGATGCCGGCCGTCCCCTCGATGACGTCGTGCGTGGGCGGCAGCAGCAGGGCGTCGTCTGAATAGAGGCTGGCGACGGTCTTCGCGTCGCCCTGGTTGAACGCGGCGTCCCATGCCTCGTAGGCAGCCTTCACCTGCCCTTCCACAGTCTCGGCACTGGCCCTCATCGGCAGCATGGAAGTGGCCGCCGCAATTGCGGCCAGCATGATGCGCGTTCTCATCTCGTCACCCCTCAAGATGGAGAGGGACGATGATATCATGACATCGCCTGTTGCACGAGTTGTACAAGGCGATGCTCTCCGGCTCGTAATATTGCCCAACTCGTGGCTAGGTGCCGCTGGTCATTTCCAGGAACTGCTGTTCGGAGAGGGTCTGCACGCCCAGCGCCTGGGCCTTGGCGGCCTTGGAGCCGGCATCCGCGCCCACCACCAAGTAATCAGTGTTCTTCGACACGGATGAGCCGACCTTGGCGCCGAACCGCTCCGCCCGGGCCTTGGCCTCGGCGCGCCCGAGCGTCTCCAGCGTACCGGTGAAGATCACCACCTTGCCCGAGAGCGGGCTCTCGATTGCCCGGGGCCGGGCGGCATCGCTGATGGTGAGCTCCGCCGCCAGCGCATCGACCGCGCTGACATTATGCGGCTCGCCGAAGAAGGCGGCGAGGGCGCCGATCAGCGCGCTGCCGACCCGGTCGACATTGTCCAGATGGGCCAGCTCGTCAGGGTCGCTGGCGGCAAGCTTCAGCATGCCCTCCCGCCAGGCAGCGTAGCTGCCATAGGCGCGCGCCAGCAGCCGGGCATTGACCTCGCCGGTGAAGCGGATGCCCAGGCCCAGGATGAACCGGTCGAGCGGGATGGTGCGCCGCGCCTCGATCGAGCGGACCAGGTTCTCGATCTTGCGCTTGCCCCAGCCTTCCAGCTCACCCAGCTTCGCCAGCCGTTCCGGATCGCGGGCCAGCACGAACAGGTCGGCCGGCTCGCGCAGGAGCCCGGCCTCGATCAGCTGCGGGACCTGCTTCTTGCCCAGTCCCTCAATGTCGAACGCATCGCGCCCCACCAGGAGCTGGAGCCGGCCGGCCACCTGGGCAGCACAGATCAGGCCGCCCGTGCAGCGCCGCACGGCCTCGCCCTCCAGCCGCACCGCGTGGCTGGCGCAGATCGGGCAGGTGTCCGGGAAGACATAGGCCGGGCCGCGACTGGGGCGATCGGGTTCGACCACCTCGACGATCTGCGGGATCACATCGCCGGCGCGCTGGATCAGCACCCGGTCACCCACCCTTATGTCCTTGGCCTGGATGAAGTCCTCGTTGTGCAGGGTGGCGCGCGCCACGGTCACCCCGCCGACATTGACCGGCTCCAGCTCGGCCACCGGTGTGAGCGCGCCGGTACGGCCGACCTGGACCGTGATCTCGCGGACCGTAGTCTGGGCCTGCTCGGCCCTGAACTTGTGGGCGATCGCCCAGCGGGGTGCGCGGCCG
>NZ_WUJP01000130.1 GCF_009806515.1 Geminicoccus flavidas
ACGAAGCCCAACCGCTCCTGCAGCGCGATGTCGTCGATCTTGTCGACCACGCCGTCGATCTCGTAGGCGAGGCTGGGCCGCTGCCGGCCGATCTCGGCCTGGTGCGCCACCAGCTCGTCGGCGGTGCGGCAGATCCGCGTGAGCGGGTTGACGACGAAGCCCCAGCCGCGCAGCCGGTCGAGAAAGGCCGAGTAGCGCCCAGTGACCGGCGGGTCTGCCTCGCCCCAGCCATAGGCGAAGAAGCGCAAGGGGCGCCTAGCGGTGATCTTGCTGTCGAGCTGGCGCAGGGAGCCCGCCGCGGCGTTGCGGGGGTTGGCGAAGGGGAGCTGGCCGGCCTCCTCCTGCTCCTCGTTCAACCGGACG
>NZ_WUJP01000131.1 GCF_009806515.1 Geminicoccus flavidas
AAGGCCGGCCGCTCCATGTAGACCTCGCCGCGTACCTCGATCACCGGAGGGGCCTCGCCATGCAGCCGGGTCGGCACGTCCTTGATCGTGCGCACGTTGGCGGTGACGTCCTCGCCGGTGGTGCCGTCGCCGCGGGTGGCGGCGCGCACCAGGACGCCGTTCTCGTAGCGCAGGGAGCAGGACAAACCGTCGATCTTGGGCTCGCAGACATAGTCATCCTGGACGTCGTCCGGGCGCTTGAGGAACCGGCGCACCCGGGCCACGAACTCGTGGATCTCCTCCGCGGTCATGGCATTGTCGAGCGAGAGCATCGGCACGCGGTGGACGACCTTGCCGAACGCCGCCACCGGAGCGGCTCCCACCCGGTGGCTCGGGCTGTCCGGGCGGACCAGGGCCGGGAAGCGCGCCTCGATCGCCTGGTTGCGCCGGCGCAGCTCGTCATACTGCGCGTCGGTCAGGCTCGGCCGGTCCTGCTGGTAGTATTCGCGGTCGGCCTTCGCGATCGCTTCGGCCAGGCGCGCCAGTTCCGCACGGGCGGCCGCCTCGTCCAGCGCGTCGACATCCGTCATCGGGCTGCCCCGTGACGCACTGGCCTCGTCTGCGATGCTGGATGATCCCGACGCAAGCGACACCTCACCCTCTCCGATAGACCCTGGCCACCCGTTCCAGGCCCTCGATCATGCCCGGTCGATCTGCCGATACCTGTCCTGGCTGGCTCTGCGGGCATGCCTGGCGCACAAGCCCGCACCCGCCCCATGAGCCGCAAAGAGATAGTGAAAGCGCCCGGTCACGCCCGGCAAGACATTGATCCGGCCGCCCGGAGCGCGGCTGCCGGTGTGCCAGCCGCTCGAGCGCAGCACTGCGAGAGCCGGCCTGGGAGCTCGCGAACCGGCTCAGGTGACCGCGTCCTGGATCAGGCTGTCTGCCGCGGCCCGGGCGGCGTCGGTGACCTGGGCGCCGGCCAGCATGCGCGCTACCTCGTCGCGGCGCTCGTCGCCCTCCAGTGTCTCCACCGTCACCCGGGTGCGGTCCTCGTCCTGCAGCTTCACCACCCGCAGATGGCTCTGCGCCCTGGCCGCCACCTGCGGTGCATGGGTCACCACCAGCACCTGGCGCTCCTCGGCGAGACGGGCCAGGCGCTCGCCGATCGCATCCGCAGTGGCCCCGCCCGTGCCGGCGTCGATCTCGTCGAACACCAGGGTCTCGACCGGGGTCAGCCTGGCCAGCACGACCTTGAGCGCCAGCATGAAGCGGGCCAGCTCGCCGCCGGATGCGATCTTGCCAATCGGCCCGAACGGCTGGCCCGGATTGGTGCGTACCTCGAAGGCGACCCGCTCCGCCCCGTGCTCGCCATAGGCTTCCGGTTCCAGCGGGGCCAGCGTCACCCGCAGGGTCGCGCGCTCCAGCTTGAGCGGTGCCAGCTCGGCCGCGACCGCGTCGGCCAGCATGCCGGCCGCCCGCTGCCGGGCCACGGTCAGCGTCTCGACCGCCGTCAGGAAGCGGCGGTGCAGCGTCTCGGCCTCGGCCTCCAGCCGGGCGATGTCGGCAGCCCCGGTCTCGATCCGCGCCAGGGCCGCCACGAACTCGTCGCGCAGCCCTTCCAGCTCGTCCGTGTCGACCCGGTGCTTGCGGGCCAGCGCCCGCAGCGCGAACAGCCGCTCCTCGACCTCGTCGAGCCGGCCCTCGGCATGGACCAGCTCGCGCAGCCGCTCGCCGGTGGCCCGCTCGACATCGGCCAGCTCGGAAGCGGCCCGCTCCAGCCCGTCCACGATCTGCTCCAGGCTGGGATCGTCGATCCCGGAGCGGTCGAGCTTGCGCTGGGTCGCGGCCAGCCGCTCGGCGGCATCGGCCAAGCCCTTGGCGGCTTCGTCGAACAGGGCGATCTGCCGGTCGCGGGTCTGCAGGCGCTGGCGCTCGGTGGCCAGCTCCTCCTCCTCGCCGGGCACGGGGCCGAATTTCTCCAGCTCGGCCAGATGGGCGCGCAGCCGCTCCTCCTCGGCCGCCGCCTGCTCCACCGCCCGGCGCCGCTCGTCGAGCCGCCCCTTCAGGTCGCGCCAGGCCGCCCAGGCAGCGCGCACCGCCTCCGCCTCGCTTTCATGGCCGCCGAACGCGTCCAGGAGGCTGCGGTGCCGGGCCGGGTCGGCCAGGCCGCGCTGCTCGAACTGGCCATGCACCTCGACCAGGTCGCGCCCGACCCGCTCGAGCGTGCCGATCGCCACCGGCTCGTCCTCGATGAAGGCACGCGAGCGGCCGTCGGCGAACACCACCCGGCGCAGGCTGATCTCCTCGCCCACCGTGATGCCCTGCTCGGCCAGGTGCAGCCGGGCCGGATGGTCCGGGGACAGGCCGAAGATCGCGGTGACCGAGCCCTGCTGGCTGCCGACCCGCACCTGGCCGCGCTCGGCCCTGGCGCCGGTGGCGAGCCCCAGGCAGCCCAGCAGGATCGACTTGCCCGCCCCGGTCTCGCCGGTGAGCGTGGTGAGGCCTGGGCCGAACTCCAGGTCGAGCCGGTCCAGGAGCAGCAGGTCGCGGACGTTCAGGCTGAGCAGCATGAACCGGCCACGTTGTTCAGAACAGGTTCGACAGCCATGAGCCGCTGTCCTCCGCTGGTGCCAGGTCCTGGCCTTCCAGGAGGGCATAGGATCGTTCGTACCAGATAGAACCCGGATAGTTGTAGCCAAGCACCGCGGCCGCCGCCTGAGCCTCCTTGCGCACGCCCAATGCCAGATAGCTCTCGGTCAGCCGGAACAGGGCTTCCGGCACGTGCGAGGTGGTTTGGTAGTTCTCGACCACGTTGCGGAAGCGGTTGATGGCGCCGACATACTGCTTGCGGTTCTCGTAGTAGCGCCCGATCTCCATCTCCTTGCCGGCCAGATGGTCGCGGATCAGGTCGAGCTTCAGCGTGGCGTCCCGGGCGTAGTCGCTCTCCGGATAGCGGCGGACCATGTCCTCGAACGCGTCCATGGCGCGCTGGGTCATCTCCTGGTCTCGGCCAACATCACTGATCTGCTCGTAATAGCAAAGTCCGATCAGGTAGTAGGCATAAGGGGTCGCCTCGTCGCCCGGATGGAGGTCGATGAAGCGCTCGGCGGCACCGATGGCCTGGTCATAGGAATTGCCTTCGTAATAGGCATACGCCGCCTCGACCTGGGCGCGCTTGGCCAGCTCGGAATAGGGATGCTGGCGCTCGACCTCCTCGAACGCGGCGGCCGCCTGGTTCCAGCTGCCTTGCTGCATCAGGTCCTGGGCTTCGCTATAGAGTTGCTCGGCCGGCTTGTCCGGCTCGGTCAGGATCTGCTCCGAGTCACTGCCCCCGCCGCAGGCCGCCAGTGCCAGAAACAGGGCCGCGGCACCGGTGCGCAGGACGTGCCGCAACCGGATGCCGAGGGCGCGGTCGCGAGGGTCGATCAGCGGCATTCCTTGTAGCCCGTTCCACCTGGGGTTATGATCATCGGGTGTCGGCAGGACCTTAGCCGAGCCGGATGGTGCAAGCCAGATAGGCCGGTTCGGAGGCGGAGGGCTGGCTGGTGGATCGCGAGACGCTGATCGAGCGCAAGATCGGGGAACGGCTGCGCCGGCGCCGGATCGAGCTCGGCCTGACCCAGGAACAGGTAGGCCAGGTGATCGGCGTGTCCTACCAGCAGATCCAGAAGTTCGAGCGCGGCGCCAATCGGGTGAGTGCGGCGCGGCTGATCCTGATCGCTGAGCGGTTGCGCACCGACATCCAGTGGCTGTGCGGCATGGTCGACCTGCACCCGCCCAGCACGGCCACGGCGGCCAAGGGCTCCTCCGAGGCCGCCCCGGCCGAGCTGCCGTTCAGCCAGATCGACGATCCGGCCGTCCGCGCTGCCTTGAGCGGGCTCGTGCGCGCGGTGGTGGAGCGGCCAGCGGCCGCCCGCTAGCGGCTCCTGGATGCCTCCGCGTGCGGCAGCGCCTGCCCGACACCGTCGCCCGCACCGTCGACCGTTATCTGGTTCTGCTCGACCGGCATAGTGCCCCGAGGCCGCGCGGCCTTTATCTGGTGGGCTCGCTGGCGCTTGGCGACTACCAGGAGGGCCGGAGCGACATCGATTTCGTGGCCCTGATGCAGAGCCTGTCGGCGCCCGAGGAGCTGGACCGGCTAGAGCGGGTCCATGCGGAACTGGCAGCACCCGGTGTCCCGCCCTTCGACGGCTGCTACCTGGACGCGGCGCAGCTCCGGGAAACCCAAGCCTGCCCGCTGGCGGTCCCCTTCAGCCTGGACGGTCGGCTGCGCCGGGCGGAGGTCTGCTTCGATGCCAACCCGGTCACCTGGTTCTGTCTGGCTCGCCACGGCCTCCCGCTACTGGGACCGGCCCCTGCGGAACTCGCGATCGGCCTCGATGAAGCGGTGCTGCGCCAGTTCCTGCAGGGCAATCTGGAGAGCTACTGGCGCGGCTGGATCGCGCATGGCGTGGCGGCCGTGGCGAGCAAGGGTGCTGACGACAGGATGGCTGCCGGCACCGTCGCCTGGGGCGTGCTCGGGATCGCCCGCATCGACTGCACGCTCCGGACCGGTCGGATCGTCAGCAAGTCGGCGGCGGGCCACTGGGGGCTCGGGGCCTATCCGGCCGGCTGGCGGGACGTGCTCCAGACGGCGCTGGCGGCACGGCAGGGCTGGATCGACCAGCTACCGGCAGCGGCGGCAGGGCGGGCGCTGGACTTCATGCGCACCGCGCTCGACCTGGCGGCACAGCCGGAGCCCTGAACGTGACAGCACGGCTGTTCAGGCGTTGCGGTCGAGCAGGTCCACCAGTTGCGCCCACTCGGCGCGCGCCGGGGCGGTCCGGGCACCACCGAGGTCGAACACCGCCAGGCCCTGCGCTGCCAGCTCCTCGTAGATCGCCCGGTCGGCGAGCCTCGCCGCCACCGGCAGTTCCAGGCTCATGGCATAGGCTTCCAGCCGAGCGGTGGCACGGGCACGCGGGCGCAGGCGGTTGAGCACCAGCACCACCTCCTTTCTGCCCTTGCGCACCGATTTCTGCTTGCCGAGCTTGCCCAAGAACCGCTCGGTCCCGGCCTGGTCGAACAGGGAGGGCTGGACCGGCACCACCACCCGGTCGGCCTCGTCGAGCAGCTCCTCAATCTCGCTGCCGTCCAGGTTGGCCGGGGCGTCGACCACCAGACGCTCGACACCCGCCGGCACCGCACCTGTCTTCCTGGTCCAGTCCAGCGCCCGGATCGGAGTGGCGTTCGCTGGGCGGCGCTCCAGCCAGCCCAGACTCGAGCGCTGGCGGTCGGCATCGGCGAGCGCGGTGACTCGTCTCCTGGCCGCCAGGGCCGCGGCCAAGCCGGTCGCGACTGTAGATTTGCCCACGCCGCCCTTGCCGTTGCCCACCAGGATCCGGATCAAGCCGTTCCCCTCCAGAATGGCTCCGCCCGCTTGAACGCACGCCAAGCGTCAATCAGCTCTGGCTCGTCGGCGGCCGCGGCATGGGCGTGCCAGCCGGCGACCATGCCGCCTCCCTTGGCGGCCGCCTGGCGCGTGGCGGCGGGCAGGCCGGCATCACCCAGCAGCCGGTCGACCAGGGCGCCGGCAACGAAGGCGTCGTTGAACCGGCCCATATGGTCCTGGAGCTGCGAGAGCCGCTTGTTGTAGGGCTTCACCTGGTCGGGGTCGAACAGGTCCGCCACCGCGTCGGCAGCATAGCGCAGCTTCTTCAGGGCGATCCGCACCTCGTGCCGCTCGTCCGGGACGAGGCCGGCAAAGTGCCGGCCGCGGCGGCGCACCTTGCGCAGCGCCTTGTCCAGGAGGGCTGCCGCGGCCTGCGTGGCGGGCATGGCGAGCTGGTCGGCACCAGCCGCATCCGCGCCCACCCGCCAGCCGCGCATCGCCAGCCAAGCAGACAGGCGCAGGAGAGTCCGGCCATAGTCGCGCCCCCCCACCATCGCATGGGCCTCGTCATAGGCCCTGGCCCGGGCGGCGGCGGCCAGCTCCTGCAGGGCGGAGAGGGACGGATCCCCGGTCCGCGCCGCCAGCACCGGGGCAAGCAGCTCCGCCTCGAACACGTCGAGGTCGCGAGCTGGGCCCAGTGCCTTGACCACGCTGCGCAGCTCGCCGGACAGGGACTTGCGCTGGGCCGGCGGGATCAGGTCCTTGAACACGGTCAGCAGGGAGCGCAGCCGGCGCAGGGCCACGCGCATCTGGTGGATGCCCTCGGGATCACGCCCTTCCAGCACCGCCGCCTCGTTGCCGACCCACTGGCGCAGTGCCGCACCGAAGGCCGCGACCATCACCGTCTCGATATTGGCATCCGCCGCCAGTTCCGGCCGCTCGGCCTTGACCGGCTCCGGCACCAGGCGGTCGTGCAGCCGCACGCCGCGCTGCCACTTGCTCTGGGTGACGAAGCGCACCGGTGCGAGCTCCGCACAGCGCAGCGCCAGCGCGTACAGGCAGGCCGGGTCGCCCTCGACCAGCTCCAGCTCCAGCTCGCTCACCTCCTCTGAGCGGCTGTCCGCCTCGATCCGGCCCTGATCGAGCGCCAGGTTCACCACCGCGCTGCGGCCATGCTCGTCGGTCCAGCCGAGATCGACCGTCTCG
>NZ_WUJP01000132.1 GCF_009806515.1 Geminicoccus flavidas
CGGCGGATGTCGGTGCGCACGATCGCGACCAGCTCCCGGCCGTTCGCGGCCTGGACGAGTTCGGCCAGCTCGGGGTCGGTGAAGCGGGCAAGCTCGGGCGCCTCGCCGGAGACCTGGACCTCCCACTCGCCGCGCGCAAGGGGGACACCGTCGCCCGCGGGCTCGCACTTCACCGCTTGGACCCAGCGCCGTCCTTCCTTGCGCACGCGGAGGCTCATGCCGAGCTCGCGGCGCAGCGTGCCTTCCGGGGTGTCGTAATAGGTGGCGACCAGCCGCCTGCGGGCGGGCAGGCCCTTCAGGCTGTCCGCCACTACCGGATCGGCCAGGAGCTTGCGCAGATCCTCGGCTCTACCCTCGAGCTTCAGCTCGCGCTCAACGCCCATACTCGCCCCTGGCTCCGACTGTGGACCGGGGGTCTCATTGCAGAAAACTTCAGGTCAATCTACCGCGGGCGGCCACGTCGACCAGCCGCTCCACCTGGTCGCCGCGGATGAGCGCCACCTGGTCGTAGAGGTTGCTGACCGGGCAGGCATGGTTCGGCAGGACCCGCAGCAGGTCGCCGACCTTCGGCCGCTCGCCCTCGACCTGGCTCAGGTCGACATGGCCGTGCTCCTCGGACAGGGCGTGGATCACCGCATCGGGATATTCCATGATCCGGCCATAGCCGTTCAGCCCATGCAGGTCGGTGGTGAGCGCCTTGGAGCCGGCGTCCAGGATTGCCCGGTCGGGGGCCGGCCGGGACACCACCGTGGTCAGCACGGTCAGCGCGCAGTCGTCCAGTCCGATGCAGCCGGCGCGCATCTGCATCCGGTCGCCGTAGATATAGGTCCCGGGGCGGTGCTCGGTGACCGGGCCCTGCTCGTTGGCGGTCCACATGTCCGGGCTGCCGCCCGAGGACAGGATCGGCGCCTCGATGCCCAGCTCCTTCAGCCGGGCCACGGTCTCGGTGAAGAAGGCGACCACGTTCGGCTGGCCGCCCGGCGGCGGGTAGGTCAGGAGGCCGGCAAAGCGCAGGCCCGGCGTGGCGACGATGTGCCGGGCGAGATCCACGGTTTCATCAACCGTCTGGGTGCCGTTGCGCCTGGCCCCGGTGTCGCACTCGACCAGCATCTCGACGCTCATGCCGGCGTTGGCGAACGCCC
>NZ_WUJP01000133.1 GCF_009806515.1 Geminicoccus flavidas
GGCCGATCGGATCGGATACCTCACGGCTGTCGGCGATCAGGATCAGGCGGATCCGCTTCGCCAGGGCTACGGCGCGCGCGAGCTTGCGCTCGCCCACCAGGTTGAACGGGATCAGGATGTCGTCGATCCCGGCATCGGCCATCACCTCGGCCTCGCCCAGCTTCTGGCAGGCGATGCCGCGTGCACCCAGCTCGACCTGCAGCCGCGCCAGCTCGACCAGCTTGTGGGTCTTGATGTGCGGCCGGTTGGCGATGCCGTGCCGGTCGCAGAAGGCCTGCCAGCGCTTCAGGTTGGCCTCGACCCGGTCCATGTCGACCAGGGCGATGGGCGTGTCGAGTTCGTCCAGCTTCATGATCTCGTCCAAGAGGGCTGGCAGGGGCAACGATCAAAGATCTGGGGCTCAGGGTCCGGCAGCGGGTTCGCCGGATTCTAGGTCCGGCAGCGGTTCGGGCAACTGCGGTGCGACAGGCGGATCATCCGGCCCGTCGGCGTCGGGGGCCTCGGGCTCGTAGAACGAGCGATCGTCGGGTGGGAGACTGTCGGCCGCGTCATTGGCCCGCACGAGTTCCAGCTCCAGCTCCAGCGCCCGGATCCGGTCCGGCACGCTCGCGGGATCGATCGGCTCGCGGCTGGCCAGATCACGCCCGTGCTCCAGCACGCGGGCCTCGGCCAGTTCCCGCTCGGCGATGGCGGCATCGCGCTCGATCTCTGCAGCCAGCGCCCGCTGCACCGCTTCGTCATGGTCCTGCCGCAGCCGGTCCAGTTCGGCCGCCTGGTCGGGTGCCGCCTCCGTCAGTGCGGACAGCCGCCGCTCGAGGCTCTCGACCACGGCAGCGAGCTCTGCCCGCTTCTCCCGGCTTTCCGCCAGGGCCGCCCGCAACGCCAGGATCTCGTCGTCCCCGCCGTGCTCCGCCGCCAGCGCCGGAGTCAGGCCGGACGATGCAGTGGCCGTCGTGCCGGGAGGGCCGAGCCGGTCCCAGACGACGACCCCAGCCAGCAGCAGGGTCAGGAGCACCAGCCCCAGGCCGGCCGATGCCAGGCGGATCTGGGCTGCGCGGGTGAAGGTGGTGTAGCGGCCGCGGGCCGACCGGTCACGCGTGTAGAAATGGCGATCGACGAACCAGCCCCGCAGCACGCACGCTCCCCGCTCCGGCGGCCATCCGGAAAGGATGGCCGGCGCGAGCATGCTCTATCACGTCGAAACGACGGCCGCATCGCCGCCAGGGCGCGCAGGTTGGTCGCAGGTGCGGCCGGATCGTCACTGCCCACGGCCGGGCTCAGGCCGAGGCGGCGACCGGCTGGGCGGCGGCGTGCTGCGCGACGTCCAGGCTCTGCTCGGCGTCGAGATCCTCGACATAGCGCCAGGCCGAGCGGTCGGCCAGCAGGGCACGCACCAGCTTCACATGCAGGGCATGACCGGCACGGTGCCCGGTCCAGCGGCCGACGATCGGCGCGCCCGCCAGATGGGTGTCGCCCACCGCGTCCAGCAGCTTGTGCCGGACGAACTCGTCGGGAAAGCGCAGGCCGCCCGGGTTCAGCACGCCTTCGGGGCCCACCACCACCGCGTTGTCGAGTGAGCCGCCCCGGGCCAGGCCCATGGCGCGCAACTGCTCGATGTCCGCGGCAAAGCCGAAGGTCCTGGCGGGGCCCAGGACGCGCGCGAGGCGCCTGGGCTCGAACGGCAGGGACAGGGACTGGGTGCCGACCGCGGGATGGGCGAAGTCGATCGAGGCAGAGAAGCTGGTGAAGGGGGCCGGATCCAGCCGGGCGAACTTGCCGGCGGCTTCCACCACCACCGGCTTGATCACCTCGATCCGCCGGAGCGGCCGGTCCTGCTCGCGCACGCCGGCGCATTCCAGGAGGAACAGGAACGGTGCCGCACTGCCGTCCATGATCGGCACTTCCGGGCCGTCCAGCTCGACCGTAACATTGTCGATCTCGGCCAGCGCCAGGGCGGCCATCAGATGCTCGATCGTGGCGACCTTAACATCGTCGGGCCCGACCAAGGCGGTGCACATGGTGGTGTCGCCGACCCGGTCGGCCACTGCCGGGATCACCGGGCGGCCGGGCAGGTCAGTGCGGACGAACATGACCCCGGTATCGGGAGCTGCCGGCAACAGGTTCAGGGAAACCTTGCGGCCGCCATGCAGGCCGATGCCGACGCAGCCGATCCGGTGCGCGATCGTACGCTGCGCACGTGCGCTACGGCTGGCCCGGACCCCTAGGTCCTGGTTGCCGGCTTCGTCACGCTGGCTGCCTGCGATGATCACTAACTTTGCTCCGTTCTCGACGATCCGGGCCCCGTCCCCGGCAGGCTCCGACCCTGGTTCAGGGTCGGCCCCGCCGGATCAGGCAGCACCGGGCACCATCGAGATAAGCAGAGGTGAGCATCGCCGCCACTCACAGTTGGTTACCGATTATTACAGCAACCCTCTTCAAGAGGCGTGGCAGCCGCCGCTCTCAAGTCCTTGTGCGGTCGCGACGAAGGAAGGCAGGGATCTCTGCGACCGGATCGCCGCCCGCAGCGCTGTTGGAGCTGGACTGCTCCCAGCGCAGATGGGCGTTCTCACTCCTCTGCTCGCCGCCCTGTGCCTCGCCGCCAAAGCCCAGGCCCTTGCTCATCTTGCTGAACAGGTTGCTCAGCCGGTCCTCCGCACGGCCGAGGCCGGACAGGTTGCGGGACCGCCGGTCGACGGCATGCTGGTCGGCACCGGCCGTCTCGTACTCACGCTCGACCTGCTCGTAGCCGGCATCGGGCTCGGCAGCGGCGGGCGGCGCATAGGCATCGGCCCGCTCGGCATCCGCCTCGGCACCGGCACCACCGCGTACGGTCATGGCTCGGATATGGGCGTCCACTGCCTGGGCGGTGGTGGGGGCGAGCTGGGTGGCGGCGCGCAGGGTCGGGTAGGCCTGGGCGATCCCACGGGGAGCCTGGGGCTGGAAGCGCAGCGGCGAGACGGCCGGCGCGGTGCTGGCTACGACTTCCGGCGCACCCGGTTGCACGCGGCGCTTGCGCTCCTGCATGGCGATGCCGGTGGCGACCACCGAGACGCGGATCTTGCCCTGCATCGATTCGTCGAAGGTCGAGCCGAAGATGATGTTGGCGTCGGTGTCGACCTCCTCGCGGATCCGGTTGGCCGCGGCATCGACCTCGAACAGGGTCATGTCCGGGCCGCCGGTGATGTTGATGAGGACGCCGCGGGCGCCCTTCATCGACACCTCGTCAAGCAGCGGGTTGGAGATCGCCGATTCGGCGGCCTCGATGGCGCGGCGCTCGCCCTCGCTCTCGCCCGTACCCATCATCGCCTTGCCCATCTCGGACATGACGGTGCGGATGTCGGCGAAGTCCAGGTTGACCAAGCCCGGCATCACGATCAGGTCGGTGACCCCACGCACGCCCATGTGCAGCACCTGGTCGGCCATCTGGAAGGCCTCGGTGAAGGTGGTGCGCTCGTTGGCGATGCGGAACAGGTTCTGGTTGGGGATCACGATCAGCGTGTCGACCCACTGCTCCAGTTCCTCGATGCCGCTCTCGGCCAGGCGGGCACGGTAGCCGCCCTCGAACTGGAAGGGCTTGGTGACCACGCCGACGGTCAGGATGCCCTGCTCCTTGACGGCCTTGGCGATGACCGGGGCGGCACCCGTGCCGGTGCCGCCGCCCATGCCGGCGGTGATAAACACCATGTGGCTGCCGGAGAGCGCGTCGATGATCTCGTTGCGCGCCTCTTCCGCGGCGGCACGGCCGATCTCCGGGCGGGCACCGGCGCCGAGCCCGTGGGTCACGGTGTTGCCGAGCTGGATCTTGCGATCGGTGAGGCAGCGGTCCAGCGCCTGGGCGTCGGTGTTGCAGGCGACGAACTCCACCCCCTCGAGATGGGCGGTGATCATGTTGTTGACGGCATTGCCACCGGCGCCGCCGACCCCGACCACGCTGATCCTGGGCTTCAGGTCATGGGCCACCGGCATGGTCAAGTTGATCGTCATCTGGTCCTCCACCCCTCCCGTCCTCTCGCGCAGGCACGGGGGCACCACTGTTCGTCTGCCATCACGGCCGGCCCGCCCCCCTCAGGCGCTCCGGTCCGTCCATCCCCTAGAAATTCTCGCGCAACCACTTGCGGAACCGCGACCAGCCCCGGCCGATCGGGCTTCCGGAAGCCTCGCCGCGCCAACCCTGGCCACCGTCCTCGCCCCGGCACAAGGCCAGTGCGCCATTGGCGGCACTGGCGCAGGGCTCGCACTCGAACACTTCCCCCGACCGGATCCGGTCGGGCCGGCCGAAGCGCACCGGCAGGCCGAACATCTCGTCGACCAGTTCGACCAGCCCCTCGATCCGCGACGCACCGCCGGTCAGCACCAGGCCGGATGGCGGCATGGTCCGGAACAGTTCGGCATGCTCCATCAGTCGGGAGCGCACCAGCTCCAGGATCTCCTCGACGCGCGGCCGGGCGATCTCGGTCAGGCGGGAGCGGGCGACCTCGCCGGACGGCCAGCCGTCCGGGTCGCCCACATGCGGCACCGCGATCCGCTGGTCGGCGTCACCATGGCGCGCCTGCACGCTGGTGTAGAGCGACTTGATCCGCTCGGCATGGGTGCGCTGGGTGGCGAGCCCGTGTGCCAGGTCGGCGGTGATGTGCTCGCCGCCATAGGGTACCGAGACCAGCAGGGCCAGGCGGCCGCCGAAGAAGTGGGCAGCGCAGGACACGCCAGCACCCAGGTCCAGCACCAGCACGCCGCGCTCGCGCTCTTCCTGGGTGGTGACCGACCAGCCGGACGCGTAGCCCGCGGCAACGATGCTCGCCACGTCCAGGTGGCAGCCATCCAGGCAGGCGCGCAGCTGCGCCACGTGGCGGCTGTCGATGCTGACCGCGTGGGCCAGCACCTGCAGGCTCTCGCCGCGCATGCCGGTGGGGTCCCGGAGCGGCCGGCTGTCGTCGATCGAGACTTCCAGCGGCACCAGGTGGAGGATCGAGCGGCCGGGCCGGTCGAGCTGGCGCCTAGCGGCGTCCAGCGCCCGGGCCATATCGGAGCGGTCGACCGCGCGCCCGTAGAGCGGGATCTCGACCCGGCCATGGCTGGACAGCGGGCTGCCGCCGCTGGTGACCACCGCCACGTCGCGCAGTTCCTCGCCGGCCGCCTGCTCCGCCTCGTGCACCACCGCCGCGATGCCGAGCTCGGCATCGTCGCCATCCACGATCTCGCCGCTGCGCATCCCGTCCGCGGCTTGGTAGCCCTTGCCGCACAGCTCGAAGCCGCCCGAGCGGCGCGCCCGGACGATCCAGCAGCCGAACTTGCTGGTGCCGACGTCGACCACCGCGCGGATCCGGCTGCCCTGGCCCTGGTCGAAGCCGCCGGCGGGCAGGGGATGGCGGTCGAGGGTAACAGCCATCAGGCACCCTCCCCGCTGCCGGCAGTGACCCGCGGGTCCGCCCGCACCACGACACCACCGGTCGCCCGCATGTCCAGGGCCACGATCGCCTTGTCGAGCAGGCCGCTGCCGGCCTGGACCCGCGCTAGCTTGCGCCAGGCCCCCGCCGCATCGTCCTCCGGCAGCCGCACCTCGACCCTCCCGTCGATCCACACGTTCCAGCGGCGATCACCCACCCGGTAGGCACCCGACACCCGGCTGTAGAGCGAGGGCTCAGAGCGGACCAGGGCCAGCAGCTCACCGGCATGACGCTGGGCCCCCTCGCCGGCCACGGTCGGCAGGTCGGCGAACGGCCGCAGGTCGGCGACCTTGACCGGCTGGCCGTCTTCGTCGATCAGCACCAGCCGGCGCCCATCCGCTTCGGCGAGCGCCAGCGGAGCTCGCTCCTCCAGGCTGACATGCAAGGTGTCCGGAAGCCGACGATGGACGGAGGCGGACTTCACCCAGGGAAGCTCCTCGATACGTTCACGAACCTGATCGATATCAACCACAAGTATATTGGAGCCGCGGAGGTCATCAAGGACCGTCCTCAATTCATCCACAGAAGTCCGCACTCTCCCGTCACTGGAAAGTTTCTGCACAACCAAGCCAGACGCGGCACTTGCCGACCGCCAGCTCACGTCGAGCGCGGCGAGCGCTGGGCCGACATGGGTTTTTCCATAGGTTATCCACAGGGCGGGCAAGGCCCCACCGATGGCGAACGCGACCGCCATCGTGATCAGCAGCGGGCGCAGCCAGCGTGGCCGGCGCCTGGCCCGGCGCAGGGTGCGGATCCGGACAGCGGTGCGGCTCAGGTGTCGCATCGGGCACTCTCCAGCAGGCGCTGCACCAGTTCACCGAACGGGATCCCGCAGGCGGCCGCCTGCTCCGGCAGGAGCGAGAGCGGCGTCATCCCGGGCTGGGTGTTGATTTCCAGCAGATGGAGACCATCCGTGCCCGGCTGGTCCGGATCCCAGCGGAAGTCGCAGCGGCTCGTCCCGCGGCAGCCCAGGGTCTGATGGGCCCGCAGCGACCAGTCGAGCACGCAGGCATACACTTCAGGCGGCAGATCGGCCGGCACGACATGGTCGGCGAAACCGGAAGTGTATTTCGCGCGATAGTCGTAGAACCCGTCGCGCGGCACGATCTCGGTGACCGCCAGTGCCTGGTCGTCGAGCACGCCGCAGGTCAGCTCGCGGCCCTGGACATAAGTCTCGACCATCAGCCGCTGCCCGGGATCGACGTCGTTGCGCCGGGCGAGTGCCGCGATGTCGCCATCCGGGGCGATCAGCACGCCCACCGAGCTGCCCTCGCAGGCGGGCTTCACCACGATCGGGCCAGGCATCGGCGCGCCCTGCTCGACCAGCTCGGCATAGCTGGTCTCTACCCCTTCCGGGCAGCGCAGCCCAACCGCCCGGAACACCCGCTTGGCCTGCGGTTTGTCCATCGCCAGGGCAGACGCCAGCACGCCAGAATGGGTGTAGGGGATGCCCAAGAGGTCGAGGAGGCCCGGCACCCGGCCGTCCTCGCCGAACCGGCCGTGCAGGGCGTTGAAGCAGACATCGGGCCGCAGCTCGACCAGCCGCTCGACCAGTCGGTCGGCAGCGTCGATCCGGACCGTCCGGAACCCCGCCGCGTCCAGGGCGTCGGCGCAGGCCTTGCCCGACACGAGGCTGACCTCGCGCTCAGCGGACCGGCCGCCCAGCAGGACTGCGACCGTCTTGGCCTTCCAGCGGCTCATGAAGCCTTCTCCCCGACGCGGACGATCTCCCAGGCGAGCGCCACCCCGCTCTGCGCCAGGACACGCTGCCGGACGATCTCGCCCAGCTCCTCGACCTCCCTGGCCGAGGCGCCACCGCGGTTGATCAGGAAATTGCAGTGCTTGTCCGAGACCATTGCCTGGCCGTGCGCGAGGCCGCGGCAGCCGGCCTGGTCCACGAGCTGCCAGGCCCGGCCCGCCTCGGGATTCTTGAAGGTGCTGCCCCCGGTCGCGACCCGGATCGGCTGGGCCGCCTCGCGCTCGGCCCGGATCCGGTCCATGCGCTCAAGGATCGCCGCCGGGTCGTCCGACTGAAGGCCAAACGCGGCGCGGAGCACGATCGCCCCTTCGGGCAGGCTTGAGCGCCGGTAGGACAAGCCGAGCTCAGCCTTCGCCAGCCGGCGGACCCTGCCGTCGCGCTCCACGATCTCGGCCCAGAGCAGGCGCTCGGCGGTCTCGCCGCCGAACGCACCGGCGTTCATGCGTACCGCACCGCCGATCGTGCCGGGAATGCCGATCATGAACTCGATGCCGGCCAAGCCCGCGCGCTGGGCGGCGCGTGCCACGTTCTGGTCGAGCGCCCCGGCACCGGCCACCAGCGTGGTCCCCTCCGCCACGACCTTGGCGAGCGGCCCGCCCAGGCGAACCACCACGCCACGGATGCCGCCGTCGCGCACCAGCAGGTTCGAGCCCACGCCCACCGGCAGCACCGGCACCTCGGGCGGCAGTGCCCGCAGGAAGGCCGCCAGGTCGTCCGCGTCGGCAGGGTTGAACAGGACGTCAGCCGGGCCGCCGACCCGCAGCCAGGTCAGCCCGCTCAACGCCACGTCCCGGCGCAACTCGCCCTGCACTATTGGTAGCTGGTCGCGCCAGTCGGCCATCAGGCGGCCTCGGCCAAAGCAGCCATCTCGGCCGGGAGCGCATTGGCCCAGGCGGTGATCGTGCCGGCACCCAGGCACACCACCAGGTCGCCCGGCTCGGTGATCGCGCGCACGAGATCGGCCAGTCCCTCCGGTCCCTTGATCGGCCGGCAGTCGCGATGGCCACGGGCCTGGATGCCGGCTACCAGCCGATCCCGGTCGGCACCTTCGATCGGCGCCTCGCCGGCGGCATAGACCGGAGCGATCAGCACCGTGTCGGCATCGTGCAGGCAGCCGCAGAACTCATCGAACAGCGAGGCCAGCCGCGAGTATCGGTGCGGCTGGACGATCGCGACCACCCGGCCCTTGGTCGCCTGGCGCGCGGTCGCCAGCACCGCGCGGATCTCGACCGGGTGGTGGCCATAGTCATCGACGACCGTCACCCCGTTCGCCTTGCCGGTGATGGTGAAGCGGCGCTTGACCCCGCCAAAGGAGCTGAGCGCCTTGCGCGTGGCGGCATGGTCGATGCCGAGCTCCTCGGCAATCGCGATCACCGCCAGCGCGTTCTGGACGTTGTGCCGGCCGGGCATCGCCAAGAACATGCCGTCGAGCTGCAGCGGCCGGCCGCCGCGCCTAGTGACCGTCACGTCGAAGGTCGAGCCGCCGGGCTCGATGGACAGGCTGGTCGCGCGCACGTCGGCCTGCGGGCTGAAGCCGTAGGTGACCACCCGGCGGTCGGTGATCCGGGCGATCAGGGCCTGGACCTCGGGATGGTCCAGACAGAGTGCCGCAAAACCGTAGAAGGGCAGCCGCTCGACGAAGCTGTAATAGGCGTCGCGTACCGCCTCGAACGTCCCGTAATGCTCCATGTGCTCCGGATCGATGTTGGTCACCACGCCGATCGTGGCCGGCAGGCGCAGGAAGCTGCCGTCGCTCTCGTCGCTCTCCACCACCATCCAGTCGCCCGCGCCGACCCGAGCATTGGTGCCGTAGGCGTTGATGATGCCGCCGTTCACCACGGTGGGATCCAGGCCCGCGGCATCCAGCAAGGCCGCCACCAGCGAGGTGGTGGTGGTCTTGCCGTGCGTGCCGGCGATCGCGATGGCGGACTTCAGCCGCATCAGCTCGCCCAGCATGTCGGCCCGGCGCACCACCGGCAGGCGCCTTGCCCGCGCCTCGATCATTTCCGGGTTGTCGGCGCTCACGGCGGAGCTGAACACGACCACGGCCGCCTCGCCCAGGTTCGCCGCCCGGTGGCCGATCGCCACCCGGATGCCCTGCTCCTGCAGCCGGCGCACGTTGGTACTGGCCGACTGGTCGGAGCCCTGCACCCGATAGCCCAGGTGATGGAGCACGTCCGCGATGCCGGACATGCCGATCCCGCCAATCCCGATGAAATGGATGATGCCCACATCCTGCGGCAGGAACTTCACGGTCTTGGCTCCGCAACGGAAAGTACCAGGTCGGCAAGCGCCCGGGTCGCATCCGGCCGCGCGATCGACCGGGTGGCCTTGGCCATATCGTCGAGCAGCACCGGATTGTTCACCAAAGAGGTGATGGCGTCTGCGAGAGTTTCCGGCGACGCGGCCAGTTCGCGCAGGGTCACCGCCCCGCCCGCCTCGGTGATCCGGATGGCGTTGACGTACTGGTGGTCGTCGGCGGCATGCGCATAGGGCACGTAGAGCGCCGGGCGGCCGCAGGCGGTGACCTCGGCCACGGTGGACGCACCGCTGCGCGCGATCACCAGATCGCAGCCAGCGAGCCTCCTCGGCATGTCGTCGAAGAAGCTCGCGATCTCGGCCTGGATGCCGAGTTCGGCATAGCGCGCGCGGACATGGTCCAGATCCTCGGGCCTGGCCTGCTGCACCATGGCGAGGCGCTGGCGAAGCTCGGCCGGCAGGCGGGCCAGTGCTTCGGGCAGCACGGTCGAGAATACCCGCGCACCCTGCGAGCCGCCCAGCACCAGGATCCGCAGGCGGCCATCCGGATTGGGGGCGGCCGCTGCGGCCTCGAACCCGCTGCGCAGGGGATTGCCGGTGACCAGGGTGCGGTCGGAGAGCGGCGGGGCGTGCTCGGTGCGGGCGAAGCTCAGCGCCAGTCGCTGGGCGAGCTTGGCGAGCGCCCGGTTGGCCTTGCCCAACACCGCGTTCTGCTCGTGGACCACCAGCGGGCGGCCGAGCAGCCGGGCGGCGAAGGCCGGCGGGAAGGAGGCATAGCCGCCAAAGCAGGCTGCCACCGAAGGCCGCCAGCGGCGCAGGAGGCGCAGACACTGGACGAGGCCCTGGGCCACGCCCAGGCCGCGGCCGACCGCACCCAGGCCCGGCCGTGCCGCCGCCACCACATGGACGTCATAGCCGCCCTTCACCCAGCGCCGGCCCCGCTCGTCCACCACCAGCGCCACCTTGTGGCCGCGGCGGACGATCTCGTCGGCGAGCGCCAGAGCCGGGAACATGTGCCCCCCGGTGCCGCCGGACGCGATCACCACCAGGCCGGTCATCGCACCAGCTCCAGCCGGGCGCCGCGGCGGGTCAGCGCCAGGAGCAGGCCCATGCTCAGCCCGAACGCCAGGAGCGAGCTGCCGCCATAGGAGATGAACGGCAAGGTCATTCCCTTGGTCGGCATCAGGTTCAGGTTGACCGCCATGTTGATGAAGGCCTGCAGGCCGAACTGGGCGGCGAGCCCGCCGGCAGCCAGCAGGCAGAAGCGGTCATGGAGGCCCGAGACCCGGCGCAGCGCCCGGAACAGGAGGAAGAAGAACAGCCCCACCAGCGCCAGGCAAGTGATCACCCCGAATTCCTCGGCAGTGGCGGCGAAGATGAAGTCGGAATGGGCATCGGGCAGCTGGAATTTCACCACTCCCTCGCCCGGGCCCCGGCCGAGCAGGCCGCCCGACGCCACCGCGTTCATCGCCTTGTCGACCTGGTAGACCTCCTGGGAGGGGTCCATGAAGCCGTCCACCCGCTGGGTGAAGTGCGGGTAGAACAGATACGCCCCCCAAAGGCCGCCGATGCCGGCACCGGCGGCAGCCGTGATCCAGCCCCAGCCGAGCCCGGCCAGGAACAGCTGGATGCCGAACACTGCGGCCACCACGAAGGCCATGCCGATGTCGGGCTGGCGGGCCAGCATCACCAGGGCCAGGCAGACCGGCAGGAGCGAGGGCCACAGGCCGCGCAGGCCCTGGCTGCGGGCCAGGAGCCAAGCGACCGCGACCGCAAGCGTCGGCTTCACAAACTCGGAGGGCTGCAGGCGGAAGCTGCCGAAGTCGAGCCAGCGATGGGCGCCCTTGACCTCGGGGCCATACGGGGTGAGCGCCGTCAGCCCGATGAACACCGCTAGGAGGAACCAGGCGAGCCGCAGCACGCCGCGCGGCGAGAGCATGGACGCGCACAGCATCAGGGCGATCGACGCCGCCAGGAAGATGGCCTGGCGCTCGACGAAATAGGTGGCGGGATTGTTGTTGCGGATCGCGACCGGGCCGCTGGCCGCGAACACCAGGATCAGGCCGATCACGGCCAGGATCGCGAAGCCCAGCATCAGGACGCGGTCGACCGTCCACCACCAGGAGCCCAGGACGCTGCGATTGCTGCGCGCGACGACGATCATGCCGCCCTACCCTTTCACGAGGTCGCGGAAGCGCTCGCCCCGCGCCTCGTAGTCCCTGAACTGGTCGAAGCTAGCGCAGGCGGGCGCCAGCAGCACGGTGGTGCCGGGCGTGGCGATCTCGCGTGCGGCCGCGACCGCTTCGTCCAGCGTGCCGAGCTTGCGGCAGTCGACCACGCCGCCCAGGTCCTCTGCGATCGCATCCGCCGCCTCGCCGATCAGCAGCGCTGCCCGGACATTGGCCATGGCGGGAGCCAGGCTGCGGAAGCCTCCGGGCTTGGGCCGGCCCCCGGCGATCCAGACGACCTGGTCGAAGGCGCCCAGGCTGCGCGCGGCGGCATCGGGGTTAGTCGCCTTGCTGTCGTTGACCCAGCACACGCCGTCCTCGAGGGCCACCTGCTCCATGCGGTGCGGCAGACCAGGGAAGTCGAACATCCGCTCAGTCACCAGCCTGGGCGCGATGCCACCCAGTGCACGCACCGCGGCATAGGCGGCGGCCGCGTTCTGGTGGTTGTGCCGGCCGCGCAGCGTGGTGGCCTTGCTCAAGCCGGCCACGAAGCGCGAGGTCTTGTCGCTGGCATCGATCAGCCGCCCCTCGACCACCCCCACGCCGCCGCCGGGCATCTGCCCGCCCGAGACCGGCACGATCCGGTGGGTGCCGTGCGCTGCCAGGCGGGCCAGGACCTGCCGGCTCTCCTGGTCGTCCACACCGATCACCGCGGTGGCATGGCCGCGCCCGTGGCGGAACAGCTTCTCCTTGGCCCGGACATAGCCGGCGAGGTCGCCGTGCCGGTCCAGATGGTCCGGCGAGATGTTGGTCCAGACCGCAATGTCGATCGGCAGGTCCTGGATCAGGTCGAGCTGGTAGGACGAAAGCTCGAGCACCACCACCGCGTCAGCAGGCCCCAGATCCATGTCCAGGACCGGCACGCCGATATTGCCGCCCATCACGGCCGCCCGGCCCGAGCCGGCCAGGATGTGGTTGATCAGTGCGGTGGTGGTCGACTTGCCGTTGGTCCCGGTGACACCCACCACCCGCCGCTCGCCCAGCCTTCCGGCCAGCAGGTCCAGGTCGGCGATGCGCGGCACGCCGGCCTCGGCAGCGGCCCGGACCACGGGGTGCGGCGCCGGATGGGTGAGCGGCACGCCCGGGCTCACCACCAGGGCGGCGAGCCCCGTGATGGCACCTGCGTCGCCCGGCACCGCGCCCAGTGCCACGGCGCGGTCGATCTGGGCCTGGTCGTCGTCGAACGCGACCACCCGCCGGGCCCGACCCGCCAGTG
>NZ_WUJP01000134.1 GCF_009806515.1 Geminicoccus flavidas
CCCGGACGGCGGCCAAGCCGCTGCGCCCCAGGCCCAGCACGCCCACGTCAGCTCCCGCGATCCGTTCCATCCAGCCCATCTCGGCTCACCTCAGCTTGAGGGTGGAGAGGCCTACCAGGGCCAGGATCGAGGCGATGATCCAGAAGCGGATCACGATCGTCGATTCCTGCCAGCCCAGCTTCTCGAAGTGGTGGTGCAGCGGCGCCATCCGGAACACCCGCCGCCCCGTCATCTTGAAACTGGCAACCTGCACGATCACTGACACCGCCTCCAGCACGAACAGGCCGCCGATCACCATCAGCACCAGTTCGTGCTTCACGATCACCGCGGTCACGCCGAGCGCGCCGCCTGCGGAGAGCGAGCCGGTGTCGCCCATGAACACCATGGCCGGCGGGGCGTTGAACCAGAGGAAGCCCATGGACGCGCCGACCAGCGCCGCCAGAAACACGGTGATCTCGCCGGCCCCCGGGACATGGGGGATGCCCAGATAGTTGGCGAAGATCACGTTGCCGCCGAGATAGGCGATCATGCCAAAGCAGCCGGCGGCGATCATCACCGGCACGATCGCCAGCCCGTCCAGCCCATCGGTCAGGTTCACCGCGTTGGAGCTGCCCATCATCACCAGGGTGGCGAACAGGGGGAACAGGAAGCCCAACGGGATGAAGGCGTCCTTGAAGAAGGGCAGCGCCAGCGCGGTGGCCCCCGGCCCATTCACGACCAGCACGAGATAGAGGGCCACGATCAGCCCGATCAGCGCCTGGGCCAGGAGCTTCATCCGCCCGGACAGGCCCTTGCTGTTGCGCTTGGTGAGCTTGAGGTAGTCGTCGCTGAAGCCGATCAGCCCGTAGCCCAGCGTCACGAACAGGACGCACCAGGTATAGTCGTTGGACAGGTCGGCCCAGAGCAGGGTGGACAGGCTGAGCGCCAGCAGGATCAGCACGCCGCCCATGGTGGGCGTGCCCTTCTTGGTGAGCAGATGGCTTTCCGGGCCGTCCAGGCGGATCGGCTGGCCGCCCGGCTGCTTGCTCTTCAGCCAGCGGATCACCTTGGGTCCCAGCCAGAAGCTGAGCAGGAGTGCCGTCATCACCGCCCCGCCGGCGCGAAACGTGATGTAGCGGAACACGTTGAGGACGTTCACCGTCTCCGAAAGGGGGACCAGCAGGTGGTAGAGCATCAGCCCTGTCCCCCTGCCGCGAGCCCGTCGACGATCACGCGCATCCGACTTCCTAGTGAACCCTTGACCAGCACCACGTCGCCATCCTGCAGCTCGCGTTGGAGCAGCGGCAGGAGCTCGGCGCTGGTGGGTGCGTGATGGACCGCGATGGAGCAGGCCAGCCGCCCGGCGAGACTCGCCATGGCCTGGCCGCAGAGATAGGCAGCCTCGACGCCGGCCGCCGCCAGATCGGGGGCCAGCCCGGCATGGAGCGACTCTGCGTGAGCGCCCAGTTCCAGCATGTCACCCAGCACCGCGACCTTGCGGCCGTGCTGGCGTGCCAGCACGTCCAGGGCTGCCCGCATCGAGGCCGGGTTGGCGTTGTAGCTCTCGTCCAGCAGCAGGACGGTGGCACCGCCGGGCAGACGGAGCGCCCGGCGCACGCCCCTTCCCTCGACCGGGCGGACCAGCGCCATCCGGCCGGCCACTGCCTCGGGGTCGAGACCCAGGGCCATGGCCACGGCGAGCCAGCCCAGGCTGTTCTCGACTTGGTGGGTACCGGGCAGGTCGAGCCGCCAGCGGTGCGTCCGCCCCTGGAACCGGGCCTCGACCCGGCTGCCGTCCGCGTCGCCTGCCTCGGCCAGGAGCTGCAGGTCGGCACCGGCGGAGCGGCCGAAGGTGAGGATGGTCCCGGCCCCTGAGCCCCGGGCTGCCTGGAGGAGGAGGTCCGCCCAGCGATTGTCAGCGGGCAGCACCACCGTGCCGCCCGGATCGATCGCCTCCATGATCTCGGCCTTGGCGCGGGCGATCGCCTCCTCGCCGGGGAAATGGCCGAGATGGGCCGGGGCCACCGTGGTCACCAGTGCCACATGGGGCCGGACCTGGGCTGCCAGGGCCCGGATCTCGCCCGGATGGTTCATGCCCAGCTCGAACACGCCGAACGCCGTGTCCTGCGGCATTCGGGCCAGGCTCAGCGGCACGCCCCAATGGTTGTTGTGGCTCTTGGCGCTGGCATGGACCGGGCCGAACCCGGCGAGCAGCGTGGCGAGCGCCGCCTTGGCGGTGGTCTTGCCCGCACTGCCGGTGATCGCGACGACCCGTGCACCGGTCGCGGCACGCCGGACACGGCCTAGCCCCTCCAGGCCCAAGAGCGTATTGGCCACGACCAGGCCGGGCGCTCCGGGCGGCAGCGCATCCCTGCTGGCGACCATGGCGGCGGCGGCACCGGCGGCCAACGCGTCGCCCACGAAGGCATGGCCGTCGCGATGCTCGCCCTCGAGCGCCACGAACAGGTCGCCCGGCTGGAGTTCACGAGTGTCGATCGCCACGCCGCTCGCCTGCCAGCTGGGCCCGGCGGGCGTGCCGCCCGTGGCCAGCGCCGCTTCCTCGGAGGTCCAGAGCGCACTCATGCCGGGGCCAGCTCCGCGAGTGCCGCCCGGGCGACCTCGGCATCGTCGAACGGATGGGTTACGCCGCGTATCGTCTGGCCGCGCTCATGGCCCTTGCCGGCGATCAGCAGCAGGTCGCCCGGGCGCAGCTCGCTCACCGCTGTGCGGATCGCCAGCGCCCGGTCGCCGATCTCGCGCGCACCGGCTGGCATGCCCTTCAGCGCCGCGGCTCGGATCGCGGCCGGGTCCTCGCCCCGCGGGTTGTCGTCGGTCACGATCGCCACGTCCGCCCGCTCCGCGGCCACCCGGCCCATCAGGGGCCGCTTGCCCGGGTCGCGGTCGCCCCCGCAGCCGAACACCACGAAGAGGCGGCCTTGGACGTGCGGCCTTGCCGCGGCCAGCGCCTTTTCTAGCGCGTCGGGCGTATGCGCGTAGTCGACATAGACGGCGGCACCGCCAGGCGTGGCACCTACCAGTTGCATGCGGCCGGGCGCGCCCACGACCTGCGGGATCAGCCGGACCGCGTCGATGGGATCGCCGCCGGTCGCCTGCCACAGCCCTACAGCCGCCAGGAGGTTCTCCGCCTGGAACCCACCCACCAGCGAGCTCGCGACCCGGAACTCCTGGCCGGACAGCGCCAGCACCAGGCCCTGGCCGCCCGGCTCCGGCCGCTGCTCGACCAGGCGCAGCACGCGGGCACTGTGGCCATAGTCGATCACCCGGATGCCGCGTTGCGCGCAGACCGCCGCCAGCGCCGGGAACTCCGGCATGTCCGCGTTCAGCACCGCGATACCGTCCGGCGCCAGCACCTCGGCGAACAGGCGGCGCTTGGCGGCCAGATAGGCGGCCATGTCGCCGTGATGGTCGAGATGGTCGCGGGTGAGATTGGTGAAGGCGGCGGCCGTAATGCGCAGCCCATCGACGCGGCGCTGCTCCAGGCCGTGGCTGGAGGCCTCGATCACCAGCCGCTCCACCCCCGACCCGGCCAGCTCGGCGGCCAGGCGCTGCAGGGTCAGGACGTCCGGCGTGGTGAGGTTGCCCGGCAGGTCGCCCGTCGTGGACTGCACGCCGAGCGTGCCGATCGAGGCGGACTTGTGGCCGGACAGCGCCCAGAGCTGGCGGGTGAAGCTCGCGACCGAAGTCTTGCCGTTGGTGCCGGTGACCGCTGCGACGATGGCGGGCTGCCGGCCGAAGAAACGCGCGGCGAGCCTGGCCAGTGCCGCGGCGGGGTCGGGGGCTGCCAGCACCGACACATCGAGGGTGCGCCCCGCCAGGGGGGGGCCGCCGAGCACGGCAACGGCGCCCGCCGCGATCGCCTGATCGACGAAGGTGCTGCCGTCCACGCGCGTGCCGGGCAGGGCCCCGAACAGCGAGCCGGGCCGCACCTCGCGCGAATCGACTGCCAGGTCGCGGATCTCCGGATCCGTTGCATCGGGTGCCGGCAGGACCGTCAGGTCCAGCCCCTCAATGAGGCGCGAAAGCCGCAAGCTGCGCCTCCCTGCCCCGTCGCTTCATTTCCTCCTGCTGGATCTCCGGCGGCGCCTTGGCCAGGAAGCCGTCCTCGACCTCCTGCGGGACCAGCGGCACGCCCAGAAGCGGAGCCACCCGGCTGATGATCTTGCCGGTCGCCGGGGCCGCATTCCAGCTGGCGTAGCGGAAGCCCATCGTAGCTTCGTTGGCGGTCGGGTTGTCCAGCATCACCAGGACGGCGTAGCGCGGCGCGTTCATCGGGAAGGCCGCGACGAAGCTGGAGATCACCACGCCCTTCACATACCTGCCGTTGACCGGCTTGTCGGCAGTTCCGGTCTTGCCGCCCACCATCATGCCGGGCACTCGGGCCTTGGTACCGCCGCCGCCTACGACGTTCAGCCAGAGCAGCTCGCGGATCTGGTCCGAGGCTGCCTGCGAGATCACGCGCTCGCCCGGCACTGGCTGCTCGGGATCGCGCCGCAGCAGCGTGGCCGGGCGCAGAATCCCGCCGTTCACGACAGCGGCGAAGGCGTTCAGGAAGCTGAGCGGCGTAACCGCCAGGGTGTGGCCATAGGAGACTACCGCCACGGTGATGTCTGGCCAGCGCTTCGGCACAAGCGGGCTGCTCACCCCCGGCAGCTCCAGCTGGGCCTTCTCCAGGAGCCCGAGCTTCTCCAGATAATGGTGCTGCAGCTCGCGCCCCCCGGCCAGCGCCATGCGCGCCGTGCCGATGTTGGAGCTGTTGATGAACACGTCGGTAGTGGACGCCCAGCGCTTGAGCATGTGAGCGTCGCCGATCGAGCGGCGGCCGATCTTCAGCCGCTCGCGGACGTCCCACATATCATCCATCCGCACCACGCCGGCATCGAGCAGGGTGGCCAGCGTCAGGCTCTTGAACAACGAGCCTACCTCGTAGACGCCCTCCGTGTTGCGGTTGAAGCGGCGCACGTCGTCGGGCGAGACCGGGTGGTTCGCGTCGAAGTCGGGCAGGCTGACCATAGCCAGCAGCTCACCGGTATGCACGTCCATGATCATGGCGTTGCCGGCGGCCGCCTCGTAGGTGCGGATGGCGCTGGCCAGCTCCTCGCGCAGGGCCTGCTGGACGCGCAGGTCGATGGACAGCGCGAACGGCTCGCGGTCGCGCATCCCAGCCTCGGTGCGGATGGTCTTGTCGAACACCAGCTCCAGACCGCTCAGCCCGTTATTATCGATCCCGGTCTGGCCGATCAGGTGCGCCACCAGATTGGCCTGCGGATAGACCCGCCGCGGTTGGTCGCGGAACTCGATGCCGGGAATGCCCAGGCGTAGCAGGTCGGCCTGCTGCCTGGGCGAGATCCGCCGCTCCAGCCAGATGAAATGCCGGTCGGTGTCCAGCAGGCGGGCGATGATGCGCGGATCGCGCTCCAGCACGGCGCCGAGGCTGCGATAGACCTCCGGGTCCTTGGGAACCTCGCGCGGGTCCGCACCCACGCCTGAGACGATCACATCGGTCGCGACCGGAACGCCGCGCCGGTCGACGACGTCGCGGCGGCTGATGCCGTCCTTGGGCAGCACCAGGGCGGCGGCGCGCTCCTCCTTGGCCGCGAACTGGGTGATGTCCACCAGGCGGAAGGCCAGCGTCGCGAACAGGAGCCCGAAGGTCGCGACCACGACCCCGATCCGCCTTCGGCCGAGCGCTACCGAATCGAGCGGCACCTTCTCCCTCATCGCGGCAGCCCGCCCAGGGCCAGGGGCTTGAGCCGGGCCGGCACTTCCGCCCCGGACGGCAGCAGGACCGCGAGCATCCGGTCGGCATAGGCGACCCGCGCATGATCGGGCAGGGTGCTGGCGCTGACGAGCTGCCGCACGGTCACCGGCACCATGTCGAGCTTGGGTGCCACCGCGACGATCCGGTCCGGATGGGTGCGCAGCGCCAAGTCGGTCTCCAGCGTGCGAATCTCGTCCACCGTGCGCGCGATCTCGCGCTCCAGGCCGTGCGCATGCCGCTCCAGCCGCACTACCGCATATTTCAGGTGGAAGGTGGACCAGGCCGTGCCCAGCAGGAGAAGCACGAGAAACACCAAGTTCCGCCCGGTCATCGCCCGTCCCCTCTCATCCCCGGCTCGCCCTGCTCCGGCGGCCGGTGTTCGTATCCTTCCCCGAGACGCACGGCCGCGCGCAGGCGCGCCGAGCGGGCCCGGGGGTTGCCTTCGGTTTCTGCCAGTCCGGGGCGCTGCGGCCGGTCCACCAGCCAAGCCCAGCGTGGCGCCACCTCGGCCAGCGGCGGCAGGTGGCGGTACGCGCGCCGGACCCGCCCCCCACGCTCGTTCACGAAATCCTTGACGATCGAATCCTCGCCCGAATGGAAGGACACGGCGACTAGCCGGGCACCCGGGCGCAGCACCCGCTCCGCCGCGTCGAGTGCGGCGCGCAGTTCACCCAGCTCGTCGTTCACCACGATGCGCAGGGCCTGGAAGGTCCGGGTCGCCGGATCGATGCCCTCGCGCCCCTGCCCCTTGACCCGGGCCACCAGCTCGGCCAGCCGGCGCGTGGTATCGATCGGCGCCTTCTGGCGCTCGGCCACCACGGCGCGCGCGATCCGGCGTGCGTCACGCTCGTCGCCGTGGTTCCACAGCATCCGCGCGAGCTCGATCTCGCTGAGGCTGGCCAACAGCTCGGCGGCCGTGGGCCCGTCCTTGGACATGCGCATGTCCAAGGGGGCGTCGTGGCGGAAGGAGAAGCCGCGCTCGGGCTGGTCGAGCTGGAAGGAGGAGACACCCAGGTCGAACACGACCGCATCGATCGCGGGGATGTCCAGGTCCGCCAGCACCCGCTCGAGCTCACCGAACCGCGCGTGGACCAGGGTCAGGCGCGGCTCGCCTGCCAGATCACGCTGGCCGCGGGCGATGGCATCGGGGTCGCGGTCGAGCGCCACCAGCCGCGCCACCCCGCGCGCCAGAATCGCCCGACTGTATCCGCCGCCGCCGAAGGTGGCATCCACCACGACCTGCCCCTCGCCAGGCTCGAGCGCCCGCAGCACCTCGGCCAGCATCACCGGCGCGTGACCCTGGGCGGTCTGCCGATCGGCATCGGTGGGGGTAGCGTCGGTCGGGACCACGGGCCGCAACGTCCTCGAGCGAAGGCTGCACGACTATCGCCTGGGGGTTAACACGCAGCGCACAGGCGACCAACGGTTTTCTTAGGTTTTCCCAGGAAGTTCTTCGGTTGTCACCATTTTCCCGCGGCCTTGCGCGAACCGATACTAGGGAACTTCCAAAAGCAGGCAAAAGCAGCCAATGACGAAGTCGCCCAGACGGCGCGCGTCTATTTAATTATTCTTGGATAGCCTTGTCGCCATTCATGCCAGCCGCCCGACGGGCGGCAATAGGGCATGTGGCGCCCGCGCCGACGGCTCAACCTATGGGCGTGGCATCGCGCTTGTTATGGGCGCGGCTCCCGGGATGGTCAAGCCGCAAACACCACCCTGCTTGTGGATATCGTACCACAACCTGTGGAAAAACACGGCTCCGCCAGCCCTGCTGGTTGTGGATAACCCTGCGGAAATCTCCAGTTGTGGCATGGATAATCCATGGTGCATCGACCCGTCGGCCAGCGCTTAGTTTTCTACCAAACGGTGAAAATACGTCAGGCGGCCTGTAAGCCGGGTTCTGTTCCCGCCGCACGGGCGGGAGGCGACCATTCCTCTGGGACGGCGCTCACGCGCCGCCTCGCGCGACCGACCCGGACGACCAGCCCGGAAGCAGGCCTGCAGGCGCGAAGCCTGCTGTCGTCCCTATTTGGTCTTGCTCCCGGTGGGGTTTGCCCTGCCGCCACCGTCGCCGGCGGCGCGGTGCGCTCTTACCGCACCTTTTCACCATGACCCGCAGGCCAAGGATGGCCCAGGCGGGCTGTTCGGTCTCTGTGGCACTTTCCCTGGGGTCGCCCCCGCCGGGCGTTACCCGGCACCGTGCTTCCGTGGAGCCCGGACTTTCCTCGCCCCCCGCCATCGCTGGCAAGGAGCGCGGCCGCCCGGCCGCCTGACGCGGGCACGGCCTCTACCACGATGCGTCCCCGAACTGAAGCCTCTCAACCGCGCCCAGCAGGCGGCAGGTCTCCGGATCGGCCAACCCGTCCACCCGGCCCGGCCGGTAGCGGCGTTGGAATGCAGCCAGGGCCAGTTCCAGGCCGACACCCTCCTGGTCCACCGGATAGCCGATCGCACGCAGGCTGGCGCGCGGGTCGGCGACCGGCTCCCCGCCCGCTGCCGGCCAGCGCCCGATCCCCGCCGCGGCCAGCCGCGGCCACGGGAACAGCTCACCCGGGTCGGTCTTGCGGTCGGGCGCGATGTCGGAATGGGCCAGGACCCGGGCCGGCGGGATCGGCCAGCGGCGCAGGATCCCCCGGCACAGCCGGATCACCGCCAGGATCTGCGCCTCGGGAAAGGGTCGGTAGCCCCATTCGTGGCCGGGATTGACGATCTCCACCCCGATCGAGCTGCCGTTCAGGCCGGACCGGTCGGCCCAGGCACTGATCCCGGCATGCCAGGCCCTGCGGCTTTCCGGCACCAGCGCTAGGATCGTCCCGTCCTCGTCCACCAGCCAGTGCGCGCTCACCTTGGCGGCCGGATCGCGCAGCCGGTCGAGCGCCAAGCCGACACTGCGCATCCCGGTATAGTGGAGCACCAGTGTATCGACCGCAGTGCCCGGCGGCCGCTCGTCCTGGTTGGGCGAGGGCCGGGCGCGGGGTTCAGAACCGCTCGAGCAGCCGGTCGTAATAGTCGAGCTCCATCCGTGGCCGGTTCGGGTCGCCGGAGCGGCGGTAGAGCTCCTCCAGCACCGCCCTGGCCCGGCCGAGCGCCGCCTCGTCGGGCACCGAGGTGCTCTCCGTGTCGACCCCGCCCATCCCTTCGGGCTGGCGGCCGAACGGGTCACGCTGCATGCCGGCCTGGTTGCGGCCGGGCTGGCCCGGCTGGCTACCGCCCGGCTGGCCCTGGCCCTGCCCCTCGCCCATCTGCTGGCGCATCTGGTCCATGATGCCGCGGCCCGCCTCCTGCATCAGCGCCATCGCCTGGCCCTGCGGATCGGTGGCGGCACCCGGGCTGCCCTGCTGGAGCTGCCCTTCCGCACCGCGCATCTGCAGTTCCGCCTGGCCGAGCTCGTCCGGGATCTCCATACCCTGCTCGGCCAGTCCCTCCATGATCTGACCGAGCTGCCGCCGGAGTATCTCCTGGAGCTGGGCGAGCTGCTCGGGCGTCATCTGCTGCTCGCCCTGCTGGCCCTGCTGGCCTTGTTGCCCCTGCTGGCCCTGCTGGCCCGGCTGCTGCGGCATCTGGTTCATCTGCCGGTCCATCCGGAACGCCTCGTCCTGCAGCATCTGCTGGCGGCGGATCGCCTCCTGCAGGTCGGACAGGGCCTGCTCGCCCGGGCTGGGCTCGCCCTGCGGCATGGGCAGCTGGGCCTGGAGGTTCTCCATCATCTCGCGCAGCTGGGAGAGCAGCTGCTCGGCCGCCTCACGCGAGCCGCTTTTCAGCATCTCGCGCGCCCGGTCGAGCATCGACTGGAGGTCCTGCCGGTCGACCATGTTCGGGTTGGGCTCACCCGGCGGCATCTGCTGCTGCTCGCGCAGCGCCCGCTCCAGCGCCTCCGGATCGCGCATCGCCTCGGCCAAGGCCTCGCGGGTCAGCTCGTCCAGATAGCGGTCCATCGCCGCCTGGAGCTCGTCCATCAGCCGCTCGATCTCGGCATCGTCGCGGCCCTCGGCCAAAGCCCGCTCCAGCTCCTCCTGGAGGCGGCGCATGTCCGCCTCGGCCGTGGCCATCCGCCCTTCCTCCACGAACAGGGCGGTCTCCCAGAGCTGCTCCAGTACCGAGTTCAGCTCCTGATCGGACAGCTCGCCCCGGCGCAGCCGCTCCGCCGCACTGCTGAGCGACAGCGGCACTGAGCTCGGCAGCTCCTCCATCATCTGGCTGCCGGCGAGCTGGTCCAGGATGTCGGCCACCGATTCCCGCTCCTGCGGCGTCTCGGCCAGGTCCTTGCGCTGCTCGATGATAGCGCGGGCCACCGGATGCTCGAAGGTCCGCTCGGGCAGCTTCAGGATGATCGGCTCCGAGCGGCCTTCCTGGCCGGCCGCGTCCACGGCGACCAGCACCATGCGCACCTCCGCCCCGGCGAGCGGGTGCGGGGTGGTGTCCAGATAGGAGCGGCCCTTGGCCTCGCGCGGCTGGTCCGGCAGCGACTTCAGCGCGATCCGCTCCGGCGGCCGGTCGCCGGAAGTGGGCTCGATCTCCAGCGCCACCGACACCAGGCCATAGTCGTCGGCGCCGCTCCAAGCGAGTTCCAGCGCGTTGCGCAGCGTGGTGCGCGGCTCGTCCTCGCTCCGGATGGTCGGAACCCGGTCCGGCTGGGCGGCGAGCAGGAAGCGGGCGATCTCCGCCTGCGCCTCGTCCCGCACCACGAGGTCGCCGTCATGGACGACCTCCAGCCGCGCCTCGGCGCTGGCCTCGCCCAGCCGCGTCGCGGTGAGCTCCTGGTCCTCGAAACGGACCTGCGGTGCCGGCGCCCCCTCGGGCAGGTGATGGACCTGGAGTAGGGCCTGCGAGCCGGCCGGCACCAGGGTGCGGCGCTGGCCGCCGGCGGCCACCATCTGCGGCGGCAGCCTGGTGTAGGCGGGCGGCTCCACCCACAAGGTCGCGGCCATGGCCTCGGTGGGCGTACGCGCCGCGAGGCCAGGGATCACCGCCTCCTGCAGGCGCTGGCCGAACCGGCCCTCGGCATCGACCAGGGCCAGCACCAGCACCAGGAGCACCCCTACCCGGATCGCCCAGGGATCCAGGCGAGGCAGCTCCGAGCGCGGCGGCGCCAGCCTGGTGCGTCCCGCCAGCTCGGCCAGCCGCGCCTTGTGCCGGGCCCACAGCGCCTGGGTGAAGGGGTCGTCGCCGCCCGCGGCCAGCCGGTCCTCCAGCCCGCGCAGCGGCGCATGGCTGAAGCCGCTGTCGGCCTCCAGCCGGCGCAGCGCGTCGCCCCGCCGGGCCGGCCGGAACCCGCGCAGCGAACGGTAGCCCACGTAGAGGAAGCCCGCCGCGAACAGGAGCAGCACCAGCGCGTGCAGGATGGCCGGCAGCTTCGCCAGGAGGCCGAACAGCGCCAGGATCAGGAACAGGCACAGGACCAGCAGCGGCCAGCGGGCCGCCGTCCACAGCCGTTCCAGGTCCACGAACAGACGGGCCGCATGAATGATCCGGCTCAGTCGGCGCGGCAGGTCCGCCGCATGCTTCGACCCGTTCAATGGCCGCTCCTTCCAGGGCTGGCTGCCTGTCTGCCCGCTTTCCGGCTCACTCCAGCCAGAGCGGGATCGTCTCGTCCTCGTACTGCCTTTCCACCGCGCGACGCGGGGTGATCACGGTGAAGCGATCTCCGTCTACCATGACTTCGGCCGGTCCTGGCCGAGAATTGTAGTCCGATGCCATCACGCTTCCATAGGCGCCGGCCTGCATGATCGCGACCAGTTCCCCTTCCACCAGGCGCGGCAGCGGCCGGCCCCGTGCGAAGAAGTCGCTGCTCTCGCAGATCGGGCCCACCACCTCGGTCGGCACCAGCGGGCCGTCCTTGGCGACCACCGGCACGATGTCATGCCAGGCGCCGTACATGGCCGGGCGGATCAGCGTGTTCATGCCGGCGTCCAGCACCAGGAAGCGATGGGCGGCCGTCTCTTTCAGGTAGATCGCGCGCGCCACCAGCACCGCCTGCTCGGCGACCAGGAACCGCCCGGGCTCTAGCACCACGGTGGCGCCCAGGCCGGCGGTCAGCCGAAGCACCATCCGGGCATAGTCGGCAATCGTGAAGCTCGGTGGCTCCTGGTAGCGCACGCCGAACCCGCCGCCGACATCGACCCGGCTCAGCTCCAGGCCGGTATCCCGGATCGCCCTGAACGCCTCCAGCACCCGGCGATAGGCGGCCTCGAACGGGACCAGCTCAGTGATCTGCGAGCCGATATGGCAATGGAGGCCCACCGGCTTGATCCCGGCCATGGTCGCGGCCTCGGCCAGGATCGCCGGCGCGTCCTCCACCGGCACGCCGAACTTGTCGCCCTTCTTGCCGGTGGAGATCTTGTCGTGGCCGCCTGCGGCCACGTCGGGGTTGACCCTGAGCGCCACGGGTGCCCGGCGCCCCATGGCACGGGCCACCTGGTCCAGCCGGCGCAGCTCCTCGATCGATTCGACGTTGAACTGGAAGATGCCCTGGGCCAGGCCGAGCCGCATCTCGTCCGTGTCCTTGGCGACCCCGGCGAACACGATCCGCTCGGGCGGGCAGCCAGCCTTGAGCGCCCGGGCGATCTCGCCGCCCGAGACCGTGTCCATGCCCAGACCCATGCCGGCGAACAGCCTGAGCACCGCCAGATGGTGGTTGGCCTTCACCGCATAGCAGATGCGCACGTCATGGCCGGCGAACGCGTCCAGCAGCGTGCGGGCCTGGCGGCGCATCCCGCCTGCGGAATTGACATAGACGGGCGTGCCGGCCGTCTCGGCGATGGCCGGCAGCGCCACGTCCTCGACGAACAGCACGCCGTCGCGCCGGGTGAAGCTGCCGGTCATCCGCCGGCACCCGGCTGAGTCCGGCTCGGTGATCCAGCCTGGCCGGGCGCTTCCCCCGGGCTGGGCTCCGGCGGGATCTCCAGGGCACCCTTCTTGCCGCAGGCGCCAAGGGCCAGGGGCAGGGCAAGGGCCGCGAGCAGCAGCAGGACACGCATCGGCAGGACCCGATCAGGCAGGTATTGGCTCACAGGAAGCGGACCCGGGCAGCAACGATCGCCTCGCGCACCCGTAACGGTGCCGTGCCGCCCTCACTGGTCCGGCTCGCCACCGAGTTCTCCACGCCCAGCACTGCGAAGATACGCTGATCGATCCGCGGGTCGACCGCCTGCAGCGCGTCCAGCGGCAGCTCCTCCAGGGCGCAGCCGCGCTCCTCGGCGACCTTCACGCAGCGCGCGGCGATCCCGTGGGCATCACGGAAGGGCACGCCCCCTTCCCGCACCAGCCAGTCGGCGAGGTCAGTGGCGTTGGTGTAGCCCACGCCCGCGGCGGCACGCATCCGCTCGGGATAGAGCGTGATGCCTTCCAGCATGGCCGCCGTGGCGCGCAACACCAGCTCGTAGCTGTCCACCGCGTCGAACAGGCCTTCCTTGTCCTCCTGCATGTCCTTGGAATAGGCCAGCGGCAGGCCCTTCAGCACCACCAGCAGGGCCTGAAGATGGCCCAGCACCCGGCCGGACTTGCCGCGCACCAGCTCGGCGGCGTCTGGATTGCGCTTTTGCGGCATGATCGAGCTGCCGGAGGTGAACGCCTCCGGCATCCGCACGAAGCCGAACTGCGGCGTGCTCCACAGCACCAGCTCCTCGGCCAGCCGCGAGAGATGCACCGCGCCGATCGCGGCCGCCGACAGATAGTCCAGGGCGAAGTCACGGTCGGACACGGCATCAATCGAGTTGGCCATGGGCCTGGCGAAGCCCAGCTCGCGCGCGGTCACTTCCCGGTCGATCGGATAGGAGGTGCCGGCGAGCGCACCGGCGCCCAGCGGGCAGTCGCCGGCGCGGGCCAGCGCCTCCAGGAAGCGCGAGCGGTCGCGGCCCAGCATCTCGACATAGGCCATCATGTGGTGGCCGAAGGTCACCGGCTGGGCGGCCTGCAGATGGGTGAAGCCCGGCATCACCGTGTCAACATTGCGGTCGGCCAGGTCGAGCAGGACCCGCTGCAGCTCCTTGAGCAGGGCGTCCGCGCGCGCCATCGCCCGGCGGGTCCACAGCTTGAAGTCGGTGGCGACCTGATCGTTGCGCGAGCGGGCGGTGTGCAGCCGGCGCCCGGGCTCGCCGATGTCCTCGGTCAGGCGCGCCTCGACATTCAGATGGATGTCTTCCAGTGCGGTCGTGAACTCGAACTCGCCGGCCTCGATCTTCCGAGCGATCCGCTCCAGCCCCGCCAGGATCGCATCCAGGTCGCTCTTGGCGATCACGCCGCGAGCGGCCAACATGCGGGCATGTGCGGCCGAGCCTTCCAGGTCCTCGCGCCACAGCCGACGGTCGAAGGGGATCGAGGCATTGATGGCCTCCATGAGGGGTGCCGGTCCCTCCTGGAAATGGCCGCCCCACATGCTACGTCCGCTGCCGGTGCTCACGCTGCTTCGTCCAGAGGTGATGACTTGAACCGCCGCCTGCTCCTGACCACTGCCCTCGCCAGCCTCGCCGGCACGGGCACCCTCGCCGCGGAGAAGTTCGACTTCCGCCGGCTGCCCGAGCCCGCGGCACTGCCGCAGATAAAGTACCTGGACGAGAGCGGCAACGAGACCGACCTCGCGGCACTCGAGGGGCGCGTGGTGGTGCTCAACCTCTGGGCCACTTGGTGCGCGCCCTGCCGCACCGAGATGCCCTCGCTCGACCGGCTGCAGGCCAAGTACCCCAAGGAAGAGGTGGTGGTGCTGGCGCTCGCCGTCGACCGCGCGGCGAGGGAGAAGGTTGACCAGTTCATGGACGAGGTCGGGGCCACGGCACTCGTGGTCGGCCATGACCAGACCGCCAAGGCTGCCCGCCTGCTCAATGCGCCCGGCCTGCCGGCGACGCTCGTGATCGATCGCGAGGGCCGCGAGGTCGGCCGCCTGCTCGGCATCGCCGAGTGGGACGGGCCGGAGGCGACCGCCCTGGTCGACGAGCTGCTGCAGGGCTGACCCTGTGGCGAATCCGCTCGTCTAGCGATGACGTGATGCAGAATGAACACCATGGTGCATCCTGTATGCAAGTAGGGGCTATGCAACGCCTGCGTGTGCTACTAGTAGCCTCCGCCGACTGTCGTTCATTTCCGTGAGGTCCGGACCTTCATGTTGAGCCGTCGCCAGATAGTTGCAGGCGGCCTGGCTGCCCTAGCCATGCCCTCCATTGTCCGGGCCGCGCCGATCACCAACCAGGTGACCAAGCGGCTGGTCGTGATCGGCGATAGTTACTCGGACCCGGACTACGATACCAGCAACGGCTTGCCGAGCACCCCCAACTGGGCCGAGATCCTGGTGAGCCGCGACCGCGCCGTGAGCATGGTTAATTACGCCCGCTCGGGCGCAACGGCGATGACCTATGCCGGAGCCCCTGCGCGCGGCACGTTCAAGTCCCAGCTGGATCTGTTCCTGGCCAACCCGCGCTACGGGGATGACGACATCACCGTCGTCTATCTGGGATACAATGACATCGCCCGCAGCACCGACCCCCAGGCTCGCTGGCAGACGCTCGCTCCGGCGAAGGCCGACTTCCGCGTGGGCGTCGACCGGCTGCTCACCGCGGGTGCTGCCACCGGCAAGCGCCGCCTGCTGATCGCCGCGGTGCACGACTGGAGCAGGAAGCCGAACAGTCGGGCGGAGTACCTGCCGCGCACCCGCGAGTGGCTGACCTTCACCTACGACTTCGTGAACAAGCGGCGTGCCACCCACAAGGGCATGATCTGCGTCAATGTCTTCCGTCGCTTCAACGACGTGGTGCTCCGCCCGCAGGCCTACGGGCTGAACAACGTCACCACGGCGGATCCGGCCCGCGCCGCCACCACGGCGCTCTACTACAACACCAGCCATTTCGGCGCGAAGGGCCAGACGATCCTCGCCAACGAGTTCAGCAGCGCCTTCGACCTGGTCTGCCGCACCCGCTAGAGCCCGGCTGCATCTACCGGTTCACCCCAGGGGCGGGGCGGCATGGCTGCCCCGCCCCTGGCGCTTTTTGCCGGCCAGGCGGCGCAACCTCGCAAGTCGCGGAGGCTTTGACGAAGGCAGGAAAAGCTCGCAAGCATGATGGGAATGAGACGTCGGCGGCTCGGCAAGCCCGTCGACCCGTCGGCAACCGGGGACGTCACGATGAACTGGAACTCGTCGAAGACCAGCAGCCATCCGGCCGCGGGGCGCAGGCAGGTCCTGCTCGCTGCTGCGGCCACCGGCGCGCTCGCCATGGGTGGGCTGCGGCCCCGGCCGGCACGGGCGGCGGGCTCGCTCAAGGTCGGCACCTATGGCGGCTACTTCAAGGACAGCTTCGACGAGCACATCTACCCCGACTTCACGCGCGAGACCGGGATCCAGGTGGAATCGATCGCGGAACCGACCGGCGAGGCCTGGCTGGTCCAGCTGCAAACCGCGGCGCAGGCCGGCCAAGCACCGGCGGACGTGTCGATGATGGCACAGGTCGCCCGGCTGAAGGGCCAGAACGCCAATCTCTGGGCGAAGCTCGACGAAGCGAAGCTGCCCAACACCAAGAACCTGCACGAGCATTTCGTGCATCGCTACCCGGACGGTGCCATCAGTGGCGTGGGCGCCGTCTCCTGGTACGTGACCCTGTGCACCAACACCGAGGAGTTCCCCGAGCCGCCGACCTCCTGGAAGGCGCTGTGGGATGAGGAGAATGCCGGGCTGATCGGGCTGATGGCGCTGGCCGCCAATTCCTTTCTGCTGGAGATCACGGCGAAGACCTGGTTCGGCGGCACCGACCTGCTGGGCGACGAGGCGGGCGTGCAGCAGGCGCTCGACAAGCTCAAGGAGCTGGTGCCGAACGTGCAGCTCTGGTGGCGTGACGAGGGCCAGTTCCAGCAGGCGCTGGAATCGGGCGAGATCCCGATGGGCGAGTACTATCATGACGTCACCGGGCTGGCCGCCAGCCAGGGCAAGCCGGTCCGCTCGACCTTCCCCGAAGAGGGCGGGGTGCTGGATTCCGGCTCCTGGTGCGTGGTCAACACCTCCAAGGCCATCGACGAGGCGCATGTCTTCATCGACTACATGTCGCGCCCGGACATCCAGGCGAAGCTGGCGCGCAAAGTCGGGACCTCGCCGACCGTCAGGCGCGAGCTCACTGATCTGACGCCGGAGGAGTTCGCCGCGGTCGGCAGCGACATCCCGCCGATCATCCCGCGCTACGACCTCTATGTCGAACGGGACGAGTGGGTCAGCCAGAAATGGAGCGAGCTGATCGCCGGCTGATCTCAGCCGCCCCTTCCATCTTCTCTTCCTGTCCCACGAGGTAGTGATGTCCGGGCTGCGCATCGACCATGTCGGCAAGACCTTCGGCATGTTCGAGGCGCTGAAGGACATCGACCTCGACTTCCCGGACGGCCGCTTCATCTGCCTGCTGGGGCCGTCCGGCTGCGGCAAGACCACGCTCCTGCGGGTGATCGCCGGGCTGGAGACGCCCACCACCGGGCGCATCCTGCTGGACGGCGTCGACATCACCGCAGTGCCGGCACACCGGCGGGGCCTGGGCATGGTGTTCCAATCCCTGGCCCTGTTCCCACACTTGAGCGTCGGCGAGAACATCGCCTACGGCCTGCGCATCCGCGGGGCTGATCTGGCCACCAGGCGCCGGAAGGCCGAGGAGCTCCTGGCGCTGGTCCACCTCCCGGGGGTGGCGGACCGGCCGATCTCGCAGCTCTCGGGCGGGCAGCGCCAGCGCGTTGCCATTGCCCGCGCCCTGGCGCTCGACCCGAAGCTGTTCCTCCTGGACGAGCCCTTGTCCGCACTGGACGCCAAGCTGCGCGAGGCGATGCAGGTCGAGCTGAAGCTTTTGCAGCAGCGCCTGGGCATCTCCACCATCGTGGTCACGCATGACCAGCGCGAGGCGCTGACCATGGCCGACATCGTGGTGGTGATGGACCATGCGCGGGTCCAGCAGGTGGGCCCGCCGCTCGAAATCTACCGCAACCCGGTCAACGCCTTCGTCGCCGACTTCATCGGCACCAGCAACCTCCTGCCGGGCGTGGCCGAGGGCCAGGACACCCTGTCGATCGACGGCATCCAGGTCGCCGGCGCCCGGCCCCATGGCCTCGCCCGGGGCAGCAAGGCGGCGATCTCGATCCGGCCCGAGGAGGTCGTGGTCCATCCGGCGGGCGAGCAGGGGCCGAACCGCCTGCCGGCCGAAGTGACCTTCGTGCGCGACCTGGGTGCCAGTGTCGAGATCATGCTGGCTTGCGCCCGGCGCGAGCTGCTGGCGGTGACCAGCCCCCGGGAGCGGCCGGACGTGCGGGTCGGTGACCGGGTGGTGCTGGAACTGCCACCCGCCGCCTGCGTGGTGCTGCCGTCGTGACCGACCGCTGGCCAAGGGGCCTGCCCGCGCGCCTGCCGGTGCTCTGGCCGGCCGCGATGCTGCTCCTGTTCTTCGTGGTGCCGTTCGGCATCATGCTGGCGGTGAGCTTCTTCCACCAGGTCGAGGGCGGCTTCTACGAGCCGGGCTTCGAGCTGGCCAACTATGCCCGCTTCCTCGACCCGTTCTTCGGCCGGGCCCTGCTGTTCTCCTTGTGGATCTCGGTGCTGGCCGCCGTCATCGTGATTGCGGTGGCCTTCCCGTTCACCTACTGCCTGACCCGGCTGCGCCGACGGGCCCAGATCCCGTTCCTGGTGTTCGTGCTGGCGGTGCTCTCGCTCTCCGAGGTCATCATCGGCTTTGCCTGGTCGACCCTGCTCTCGCGCACGGCCGGCCTGTCCAACCTCGTCGCCTGGGCGGGCCTGATCCCGCGCGCGCAGGCCTGGACGCCCAGCTTCGGCGCCCTGCTGATGGGCCTGTGCTACCTGGGCTTCCCCTACACGGTCCTGATCCTCTTCCCGCCGCTCTCCCGCCTCGACCCGGAGATTCCGGAAGCGTCGCGCACGCTGGGCGCCTCGCCGCTGCGCACCTTCTTCCTGGTGATCGTGCCGGTGCTGCGCGCACCTCTCCTGGGTGCGCTGATTATGGTGTTCGTGTTCAACCTGGGCGCCTATCTGCTGCCGCAGGTGCTGGGCCGGCCGCAGCACTGGACCTTGTCGGTGCACATCTCCGACCAGGCCGTGTTCCAGTCCAACCTGCCGTTCGCCGCCGCCATGGCGATCTTCCTGATGCTGTTCAGCCTAGCGTTCATCGGGCTCACCATGGTGCTGGGCGGGCGGAAGGAGGCGGCGCGATGAACCGGTCGCTGCGCAACCTGTTCATGGGGCTGGTGGTGCTGTTCATGGCCCTGCCGCTCCTGGTAGTGGCCGGCGTGTCGCTGAACGGCGGCCAGCAGCTCCGCTTCCCGCCGCGCGACCCCTCGCCGCGCTGGTATGCCGAGCTGTTCATGGCGGAGGACTGGCTGAACGCGCTGGCCAACAGCCTGGTCATCGCCACCAGCTCGGCGGCCCTGGCACTCGCCATCGCCTTCCCGCTCGCCTGGTTCGTCTGGCGCTACCACACGGGCTACGGCCGGCTCCTCTACGGGCTGGGCATCGCCCCCTTCACCCTGCCGCCGGTGATCACCGCACTGGGCTTTCTGGTGTTCTGGACGGTGGCCGGCTGGCACGGCTCGATCCTGGCGACGATCGTCAGCCACGCGATCTTCTTCGTCACCCTGCCGCTCGTCACGATCAGCCTGGGCCTGGCGGCGATCGACCGGCAGGTGATCGAGGCCGCCACCACCATGGGTGCCGACGAACCCACCGTGTTCCGCACGATCGTGCTCCCGCTGGTCCGGCCCTACCTGATCTCCGGCTACGCCTTCGCCTTCGTGCTCAGCCTGAACGAGTATATCGTGGCCTATATGGTCGCGGGCTTCACCGTGGAAACGCTGCCGATCAAGATCTTCAACAGCCTGCGCTACGGCTACACGCCGGTGATGGCGGTGGTGGCGGTGGTGTTCGTGCTGCTGGCGGTGCTGATCTTCGGCCTGATCGCCCGCTTCGGCGACCTGCCGAGGCTGCTCGGCGCTTGGTCGAAGGAGTGACGGGATGCTTGGTTCCAGCCCTGATACTGGCCTCACCACCGGAGAAGCCCTGGTCCGCCTCCTGGAGGCCTACGGGGTCGAGCTGGTGTTCGGCATCCCGGGCGTGCACACCGTGGGCCTGTATCGCGGCCTGCACGGCGCGCGGCTGCGCCACGTGACACCCCGCCACGAGCAGGGCGCGGGGTTCATGGCGGACGGCTATGCCCGGGTCACCGGCAGGCCCGCTGCCTGCTTCGTGGTCAGCGGGCCAGGCGTCACCAACATTCTGACGGCCATGGGCCAGGCCTATGGCGACAGCGTGCCGATGCTGGTGGTCTCCAGCGTGAACCGGCGCGACCAGCTGGGCATGGGCAAGGGCGCCCTGCACGAGCTGCCCGCCCAGCAGGCGGTGGCCGCGGGTGTCGCCGCCTTCAGCCACACCCTGCTGTCGCCCGACCAGCTGCCCGAGGTGCTGGCCCGCGCCTTCGCCCTGTTCCGCAGCGCTCGGCCACGTCCGGTCCACCTGGAGATCCCGACCGACGTGATCGCGATGGCAGCCGGCCATCTCGACCTGACGCCGGCGGCACTGCCGGGCCGGCCCGGCCCGGACCCTGCCTGCATCGCGCGTGCGGCCCAGCTCCTGCGGGAGGCGGAGCGGCCGGCCGTGGTGCTGGGCGGGGGTGCCGTGGACGCGGCCGAGCCGGCACGCGCCCTGATCGAGCTCCTGAACGCGCCCTTCACCAACTCGGTGAACGCCAAGGGCGTCATGCCCCCGGACCATCCGCTGCACCTGGGCGAGAACCTGTCTTTCCTGCCCCTGCGCGACGCCTTGCGCACGGCCGACCTGGTGCTGGCGGTGGGCACCGAGTTCGGCGAGACCGAAATGTACCCGGAGCCGCAGGAGCTGCAGCTCGACGGTGCCCTGGTCCGGATCGACATCGACCCCCAGCAACTGGCGCGCGGGCCGAAGCCCGCCGTCGCAATCCTGGCCGACGCGCGGCTGGCGCTGGACGCGCTGCTCCATGCGGTGCGCAGCCCGGGCATCGTCCGGGACGGCAGCGAGCGCGCGGGACAAGTCCGCGCTGCGGTCCAGGCGCAATGGTGGCCGGCGATTGCAGGCCATCGCCTTGTGCTGGCGGCGGTCGACCGCGCCCTGCCCGATGCAATCATCGTGGGTGATCAGACCCAGCCGGTCTATGGCGGCAACCAGTTCTACCAGCCGCGCCGGCCGCGCTCCTGGTTCAACGCCAGCACCGGCTACGGTACGCTCGGCTACGCCCTGCCCGCCGCGATCGGCGCCCGGCTGGCCGCCCCCGACCGGCCGGTCGTGGCGCTGATCGGCGATGGCGGCTGCCTGTTCACCCTGCCCGAGCTGGCCTCGGCGGTGGAGGTGGGCGTGCCGATCGTGGTCCTGCTCTGGAACAACCGGGGCTATGGCGAGATCGCCGACTACATGGCCGAGACCGGCGTGCCGAAGCTGGGCGTGGACCTGGTGACGCCGGACTTCGTGGCGGTCGCCCGCGGCTTCGGCTGTGCCGCCGAGCGCGCCACCAGCCTGGACCATCTGGAGCGGCTGCTGGCGGCCAGCGTCGGCCGCAGCGTGCCAACCCTGATCGAGATCGACCAGAACGCGCCGTTTCTCGGCCAACAATGAGGGAAGAACCATGCGGGTGAGGCTGTTCCAGGGACCGTTGCGCGCCGGCACGCCTGCCGAGAACCTGGAGCGGCTGGCCGAGCTGGCGGCCCATGAGGAAGGCGGGCTGCTGGTCTGCCCGGAAATGTTCCTCACTGGCTATGCGATCGGGCGCCCGGCGATCGAGCGCCTGGCCGAGCCGGTCGACGGCCCCTCGGCCCGCCGCGCGCAGATGATCGCTCGGGCCACCGGCACGGCCCTGCTCTACGGCTATCCCGAGCGTGCCGACAATGGTTCGATCTACAACAGCGCCATCCTGATCGGCCGGGACGGGCAGCGCCTCCTGAACTACCGCAAGTGCCATCTGTTCGGCGAGCTCGACCGCGGCGCGTTCGAAGCCGGCGAGGGGCCGGGCCCGGTCGTCGAGCTGGACGGCTTCCGGCTGGGCCTCCTGATCTGCTACGATGTCGAGTTCCCGGAGGCGGTGCGCGCGCTGGCCCTGGCGGGTGCCGAGTTCATCGTGGTGCCGACCGCGCTGATGCAGCCCTATGACGTGGTGGCCCGGATCCTGGTGCCGGCCCGCGCCATCGAGAACCAAGTCTTCCTCGCTTATGCCAATCGCTGCGGCACCGAGGGCGACCTCGTCTACTGCGGGCTGAGCTGCCTGGTCGGGCCGGACGGGACCGACCTCGCCCGGGCCGGCCGGGGCGAGGAGGTGATCGGTGCCCGGATCGAGCAGGAGATGCTCGAGCGCTCGCGGCCCGACTACACCTACCTCGCCGACCGCCGCCCGGACCTCTACCGCGCGCTCGTGCAAGGAGAACGCCGTTGACCTTCAACCAGCCGCTGGGCGGCAACGAG
>NZ_WUJP01000108.1 GCF_009806515.1 Geminicoccus flavidas
GGCACGCCCACCGCCTTGAGCAGCGGCGAGGCGGCATGGGCGGGCTCGGCCAAGAACGCCGCCAGCTCCTCCAGCGCCCCTGCCGCCAGCATCTGCGCGAGGCGCCGGCCGATACGGCCGACCAGCTCGTCCCGCGCCGGCAGCAGCGCCACGCCCTTCGGCTCGACGTCGAGGCTCAGCCGTACCGGCGGGTCCGCCTGCCAGTCGAGCAGGGAGCGACCGGTGGCCCGCCGCACTTCCAGGGCGCGCATCAGCCGCTGCGGGTCGGTCGGGCGGAGGCGGCCGGCCATGGCCGGGTCCTCTTCGGAGAGGATCGGGTGCAGCGCTTCAGGCGGCAGGCTTCGCACCTCGGCCCGGATGCCCTCCGGGATGTCGGGCACAGGCGCGATGCCGTGCAGGAGCGCCTCGAGATAAAGGCCGGTGCCGCCGGTGATGACCAGCGGGGTGTGCGGCTCGCGCTCAAGCAGATCGGCCAGCAGCGCCAGCCAGCGCCCCGCCGAGCCGATCTCCAGGGCGTTCCAGATGCCGTACAGGGCATGCGGGGCCAGCCGCTCGTCCGCCGGCGACGGTCGCGCGGTCAGGATCGGCAGGTCGCGGTAGAGCTGCATCGAATCGGCATTCACCACGGTGCCGCGCAGGGCCTGCGCCAGCCGGATCGCCAGGGCCGACTTGCCGCTGGCGGTGGGCCCGCCTATCACGATCACCGGGCGCTTCATGTTGCAGCGCAGCATTCACGGGAGTCGGGGATGACGGTGGTCACGCTGGTGAGCGATCCGGACGCGCGCCTGCTGACACCCGCACTAGTGGCGGAAGCGTCCCGGGCGCTACGGGCCGAGGTGGTCGTGCTCTCGGACGGCGAGGCGGTGGCCTTAGAGGTCGACCAGGCCGCCAGCGCGCTTGCTCCGGTGCTGGCTGATATCGTCGGGGAGCGGCGGGTCGACGTGGCGGTGACCTCGTCCGGGAACCGGCGCAAGCGCGTCCTGCTCTGTGACATGGACAGCACCATCATCACCACCGAGTGCATCGACGAGCTGGCCGATCTGTTGGGCATCCGCGCGGAAGTGGCGGCGATCACCGAGCGGACCATGAACGGCGAGCTGGATTTCGCGAGTTCCGTCAAGGCGCGGGTGCAGCTCCTGGCCGGGCTGGAGGAAGGTGCCATCGATCGGCTGCTCGCCGAGCGGATCCACCTCATGTCGGGAGCCAGGACGCTGGTGGGGACGATGCGGGCCCATGGCGCCCGCACCGCCCTGGTCTCGGGCGGCTTCACCCGGTTCACTGCACCGGTGGCGGCACGTGCCGGCTTCGACGAGCACCACGCCAACCTGCTGGAGATCCAGGACGGTCGGCTCACCGGCCGGCTGGTGCCGCCCCTGCTGGATGCCGATGCCAAGCTTAGGACGCTCGACGAGATCACGGGACGGTTGGGTCTCGGGCGTGCCGATGCGCTGTGTGCGGGCGATGGTGCCAATGACATCCCGATGATCCGGGCGGCCGGGCTCGGCGTGGGCTTTCGTCCCCACGCAAAGGTCGCCAAGGCCGCCCCGGTCGTGATCCGGTATGGCGACCTCACCGCGCTCCTGTTCATCCAGGGCTACCCACGCAACGCGTTCGCCGCCGGCTGACGGAGGCGCGGCCGCTCCGTCCTTGCGGCTCAGCTGGCCAGGCGGAGTGCCACGAAGCGCAGATCGCCCTGCCGCTCCACCATCAGGAGGATGTTGCGCTTGCCCGACGAGCGGGCCTCCTCGACCTTCTGCGCCAGCTCCTTCGGCGTATTGACCGGATCCTGCCCCGCCTCCAGCACCACATCACCCGGCTGGAGCGATTCCTCGGCGGCTGAGCCGTCGGGCGCGACCTCGGTGATCACCACGCCCTTGGTCACGCTGTCGCCCAGCTGGAACTGGCTGCGGCTCTCCGCGGTCAGCTCCTGGACCTTCAGGCCGAGCGGGTCGATCGCGACCACTGCCCCGGACGGCGTGTCGGGCTGGCCGTCGCCGGAAGATTCGTCGGTGGCCGCCA
>NZ_WUJP01000135.1 GCF_009806515.1 Geminicoccus flavidas
ATGCCGCGCTTCGCCGGGCCGGGCACCATGATGCGCCTGCCGGCCGCCGCCTCCGCCGAGGGGCTGGACGCCTGCTTCGTCGGCATCCCCATGGACATCGGCGCCTCGCACCGGGCTGGCACGCGCTTCGGCCCGCGCCAGATCCGGCAGGAATCGACGATGATCCGCCCCTACAACATGGCGACGCGGGCGGCCCCCTTCGACAGCCTGCAGGTGGCCGATATCGGCGACATCCCGACCAACACGTTCGACCTGAAGAAGTCGGTCGCCATCATCGAGGAGCATTACGACCAGATCCTCCAGGCCGGCTGCATCCCCCTGGGCCTGGGCGGCGACCATACGCTGGTCTATCCGATCCTGCGCGCCATGGCGAAGAAGCACGGGCCGGTGGGCCTGATCCATGTCGACGCCCATGCCGACATCAACGACCAGATGTTCGGCGAGAAGATCGCGCATGGCACGCCGTTCCGCCGTGCCATCGAGGACGGAGCCATCGACTGCCAGCGCGCCGTCCAGATCGGCCTGCGCGGCTCCGGTTACGCCGCGGACGAGTTCGACTGGACGCGCTCCAAGGGCTTTCGCGTCGTCCCAGCCGAGGAGTGCTGGCACAAGTCGCTCACCCCGCTGATGGCCGAGGTGCGCACCATGATGGGCGATGGTCCCGTCTATCTCAGCTACGACATCGACAGCCTGGACCCGGCATTCGCGCCCGGTACCGGCACGCTGGAGGTGGGTGGGCTCACCATCTGGCAGGGGCTGGAGATCGTGCGCGGCTGCCGCGGACTTAACCTGGTCGGCTGCGATCTGGTCGAAGTGTCCCCGCCCTACGATCCGGCCGGCACCACCGCCCTGGTCGCCGCCAACTTCCTGTTCGAGATGCTCTGCGTGCTGCCGGGCGTCCAGTATCGGGCCTGAGCCAATGTCGTCGGCTCTGCCTGGATCGTCTGGCCCGCATACCCGGCCGGTCACCATGTTCGGGCCGGACTTCCCGTTCGCCTACGACGAGCATGTCCGCCACCCGGCCGGGCTGGGCCGTTTGCCGGCGGAACGGCACGGCATCGAGGTCGCGGTGGTGGGGGCCGGCATCGCCGGGATCGTCACCGCCTACGAGCTGATGAAGCTCGGGCTGAAGCCGGTCCTCTACGAGGCCGACCGGATCGGCGGGCGGCTGCGCTCGGAGACCTTCAAGGGCGGGGACGGGACCATCGCCGAACTCGGGGCGATGCGCTTCCCGCCATCGGCAACCACCCTGTTTCACTATTTCGACAAGGTCGGGCTCAGCACCCATCCTTTTCCGAACCCGCTGACCGCTGCCGCTCCCAGCACGGTGATCGAGCTGGGCGGTCAGGCCCATTACGCCCGCACGCTCGCTGACCTCCCGCCCTTGTTCCAGGAGGTGGCGGCTGCCTGGAAGGAACTCCTGGAGGAGGAAGCCGCCTTCCGCGAGATGCAGGCGGCGATCCGGGCACGCGACGTCCCGGCGATCAAGGCCATCTGGAACCGACTGGTGCCGGAGCTGGACGAGCAGACCTTCTATGGCTTCCTCGCCCGCTCCCGCGCCTTCGGCCAGCGTTCGTTCCACCATCGCGAGGTGTTCGGCCAGGTCGGCTTCGGCACGGGCGGCTGGGACACCGACTACCCGAACTCGATGCTGGAGATCCTGCGCGTCGTCTATACCGATGCCGACGCGGACCACCGCACGGTCGAAGGCGGGGTGGAGCAGTTGCCAGTCCGCCTTTGGGAGCGCACTCCCGACCGGCTGGTGCATTGGCCTGCCGGCACCTCGCTGAAAGGCCTGCACAACGGCATGCCCATGCCCGGCGTCGCCCGGATCGAGCGTGACCCGGACGGACGGGCCGCCCTCACCGACCGCTGGAGCAACCGCCGCACCTACCAAGCAGTGGTGATCACGTGTCAGGTCTGGCTGCTCTCGGCCCGGATCGACTGCGAGGAATGCCTGTTCGCCCATCCGATGTGGATGGCGATGGAGCGCACCCACTACATGCAGGCATCCAAGACCTTCGTGCTGGTCGACCGGCCGTTCTGGCGCGAGATCGACCCGGCCACCGGACGGCACCGGATGAGCATGACGCTCTCCGACCGCCTTACCCGCGCCACCTATCTGCTCGACCAGGGCGAGGACAAGCCGGGCGTGATCTGTCTGTCCTACACCTGGAATGACGATGCCATGAAATGGCTGTCGCTACCGGTGGACGAGCGGGTGCGCCTGATGCTGCACAGCCTGGCGCAGATCTACCCGGACCTCGACATCCGCCGGCACATCATCGGCCACCCGATCACCGTGTCCTGGGAAGCGGACCCGAACTTCATGGGTGCCTTCAAGGCCAACCTGCCCGGTCATTACCGCTACCAGCGCCGGCTGTTCAGCCATTTCATGCAGGACGGCCTGCGGCCGGAGCAGCGCGGCATCTTCCTGGCCGGCGACGACGTGTCCTGGACCGCGGGCTGGGCGGAGGGCGCCGTCACGTCGGCCTTGAACGCGGTGTGGGGGGTGCTACGCCATCTGGGCGGCACGGGTGCGGCCGGCAATCCCGGCCCCGGCGACCGGTTCCGGGAGCTGGCGCCCATTGCACTCGGCGACTGAACGGAGACTTCAGCAGTGACGAGCAACGCGGACCTGCGGGCCCGGCGCGAGGCAGCGGTTGCGCGCGGCGTCAGCAATCCCACCGGCATCTATGCCGCCAGGGCCGAGAACGCCTTCGTCTGGGACGTTGAGGGCAAGCGCTATATCGACTTTGCCGGCGGGATCGGCGTGCAGAATGTCGGCCATCGTCATCCCAGGGTGATCGAGGCCGTGCGCCGCCAGCTGGACGGCTTCGTCCACACCGCCTTCCAGGTGCTGCCCTACGAGCTCTACGTGGAGCTCGCCGAGAAGCTGAACGCGCTCGCACCCGGCGACTTTCCGAAGAAGACCGCCCTGTTCACGACCGGCGCGGAAGCCAACGAGCACGCGATCAAGATTGCCCGCTTCGCCACCGGCCGCCCGGGCGTGATCGCGTTTTCCGGCGCGTTCCACGGCCGGACCCTGCTCACCCTGGCGCTCACCGGACGGGTGGCGCCCTACAAGACCGGGTTCGGGCCGCTGCCGGGGGACGTCTACCACGCGCCGTTCCCGTCCGCCTTCCACGGGGTGAGCGAACGGCAGTCCCTGGACGCGATCGAGGCGCTGTTCAGCCACGACATCGGCCCGGAACGGGTCTGCGCCATCATCATCGAGCCGGTCCAGGGCGAAGGCGGATTCCGAGTGGCCCCGTTCGGCTTCCTGCACGAGCTGCGGGCCTTGTGCGACCGCCACGGCATCCTGCTGATCTCGGACGAGGTGCAGGCCGGCATGGGCCGGACCGGCAAATATTTCTCGATCGAGCATTCCGGCGTGGTGCCGGACCTAGTGGTCGCTTCCAAGAGCCTGGCGGCCGGCTTTCCCCTCTCCGCGGTGATCGGCCGGGCGGAGATCATGGACAAGCCCGGCCAGGGTGGGCTGGGTGGCACGTTCTCCGGCAACCCGATCGCCTGTGCCGCGGCGCTGGCGGTGCTGGACGTGCTGGAAGAACAGGACCTGCTGCGGCGCGGCCTGGCGCTGGGCGAGCTGGTGACCGGCCGGCTCCAGGCGATGGCGCGCCGCAACGACCTCACCTCGATCGGCGAGATCCGCGGGCTGGGCGCTATGATCGCGGTCGAGCTGGTGACCGACCGGGAGACCTGGGCGCCGGCCCCGGAGCTGGCGCGCAAGGTGACCACCTTGGCGCGCCGCGACGGGCTGGTGCTCCTGACAGCGGGCCATGCCAGCAACGTGCTGCGCGTCCTGGTCCCGCTGACGGCACCGGACGAGGTGGTCGAGGAAGGCCTGCAGATCCTGGAGCGGGCGCTGGTCGAGGCGGAGGCGGTCCAGGCGGGGAGCTGAACCCGCCTGCCGCCCCCCAGTACCCGCAGTCAGCCGCGGCCGATGAACGGCATCTTGGTCGCCATCACCGTGACGAACTGGACGTTGGCATCCAGCGGCAGGCTCGCCATGTGGACGATCGTGTCAGCGACATGCGCCGCGTCCATCTTGGGCTCCGGCTTGATGCTGCCGTCCGCCTGGGGCACGCCGCCGCTCATCTTCGCGGTCATCTCGGTGGCGGCATTGCCGATGTCGATCTGGCCGCAGGCGATGTTGTACTTTCGCCCGTCCAGGGAGGTGGAACGGGTGATGCCGGTGACCGCATGTTTGGTCGCGGTATAGGCGATCGAATTGGGGCGCGGCACGTGCGCCGAGATCGAGCCGTTATTGATGATCCGCCCACCCTGCGGGTCCTGGTCCTTCATGAGCCTGAAAGCCTCGCGGGTGCACAGGAATACGCCGTTCAGGTTGGCATCGACGACGTTCTTCCAGTCGTCGTAGGTCAGTTCCTCCAGGAGCGCGTTGCGACCGAACGTGCCGGCATTGTTGAACAGGAGGTCGAGGCGGCCAAAGCGCTCCTTGACCTTGGCGAACAGGTTCTGGACCGAGGCGTCGTCGCCGACATCGGTGCGCACGGCTAGCACCTCCGCCGGTGCCGCCTCCTTGGCAACCGCATCCAGCTGTTCCTGGCGGCGGCCGGCCAGCACCAGCGACCAGCCCGCCTTGGCCAGTGCCAGGGCAGTGGCGCGGCCCACCCCGCTGCCGCCGCCGGTGATCAGAGCGATTTTCTGTGCAGCCATCCTTGGTGCCCCCTCATGGTCGTTCCGCCTTCATGGCGGCGACCACGCGCCGGGCCAAGGGGTGTTCGGCGAGATCCTCCACCGGCACGTCCAGCCGGCGTCGCCAGTTCGGTCTCTCCAGGTCGGTGCCCGGCAGGTTGAGCTGCTCCACCTCGCCGACCAGATCCTCCGCCTGGGCCAGCACCAGGGAACAGGGGGTGCGGGCGAGCATCGCGTGCGCTGAGGGGGCCAGCGCCGCCTCGTCGCCCGGGTCGATGCCGATCACGGCGGCAAGCCCTTCTTTTTCCCGCGCCCGCTCCGCCATGGCGCTTTCCTCGGGCTCCGCACCCTGCACCTTGGCGCGCAGCTGGATGTCGTCCCCCTGCCAGAAGCCCGCGAGCGTGGCGAGGTCATGGGTGGAGATGCAGGCCGCGGCCCGCTCCGGCCATTCCTGCGGCGGCCGGAACCGCTCGCCGTCGCGCTCGAACCACATGACCTTGGTGGACAGTATGTCGGCTTCCGCCAGCCGCTCGCCGAAGCCCTCGGGCACCGTGCCGAGATCCTCAGCGACCACCATGCAGCCGTTCTCATGGCTGGAGATGGCCAATTCGGCGAACATTGCGTCGACCGGGTTGCGCACATAGGCGCCTTCCAGTGCCGAGGCTCCGGCCGGCACCCAAAACAGCCGCTGTAGGGTCATCGCATGATCGATGCGCAAGGCACCGGCATGGCGCATGTTGGCCCGCAGCAGGTTGCGCCAGGCGGCCATGCCTTCCCGGATCAGGACCTGCGGGTCGAGCGGCGGCACGCCCCAGATCTGCCCGCTCTCGCTGAACGGGTCCGGCGGCGAGCCCACCGCGACGTTCTGGGCAAAGCGCCATTGCTGCGACCAGAACTCCGCGCCCGACGGCGCCGCTCCGACCGCGAGATCGCGGTAAAGGCCCACCGCCATGCCCTCGGCCCGCCCGGCCGCCAGCGCCAGTTCCTGGTCGAGCTGCCATTGGACGAAGGCATGGAAGCGGACCCGCTCCGGATCGACCTCCTGGCCGACCGTATCCGGCTGGCGCGCCCAGTCCGGCCAGCTGGTCCAGTCGCTCGTGCCGAACCGCTCCTCCAGCGCCTGAAACTGGGCGAAGGCCAGCAGTGCCGGGCTAGCCGCCGCGGTGAACGCATCGAGATCGGACCGGTCCTCCAGCGCCGCAAAAGCCTGCTCGGCCGAGGCGAGCTTGGCGGCGACCACCGCCGGGTAATCGATGAACCGGCCGGCCGCGCGGCCATCCGCCGGCAGATATTGCTGATCCAGGACGCTGCTCAGATAGCGCAGGTCGAGAAAGCGCCGGTCCGACGGGTAGTACGGGCTGGCGCGGCCAGGATCGCTCAGGAACAGCGCGTGGAACGGGTTCAGCCCGACCACGTCGGCGCCCAGGGCCCTGCAGGCATCGACGAACTGGGCGAGCGTGCCGAAATCGCCAATGCCGCTGTCGCGCTCGCGCTGGCGCAGCGCATAAAGATGGGTGGTGATGCCGAAGCGCCGCCCGCCGTTCCGCAACGCCTCGGGCAGGTGGCAGCGCCCGGGCGAGACCAGCAGGCGGGCCGGCTCGTCCCTGTCGCCGATTTCCCACCGGCCGGCCGGCAGGTCCTCGGGCAGGGCGACGCGGCAACGCGTCAGGGTCCGGCCATCCTGGCGCCGGCTGGCCACCACGTGGCCCGTTCCCGGCTGGACCGTCACCCGCCGGATCTCGCCGGCCTCGGTAGCCAGCTCGAGGGTCACCAGCCGGTCCGGATCGTCGGTGGTGATCTCCACGACCGGCGCATGACCGGCCCTGGCGACCGTCAGGCGCGGAACTAGGCGCTGCCAGGCCTCCTGGTCCAGCCGCTCGAAGGAATCGGCAATCTCGCCGGC
>NZ_WUJP01000136.1 GCF_009806515.1 Geminicoccus flavidas
ACTGCCGGCCGGGATGCGCATGGCCTGGAGCAGCGCCTTCAGGCTGTCTGGTGATACCTCATGCTTGGTGCCGGCGATGTCCCACCAGGCAAGGTCGATCCCCGCCATGTCGGCCAGGCGCTTCAGCGTCTCGGGATCATCGCCATCCCGCCGGGTAGATTGATCGGTCAGGACCACGGCGGAACGTGCCGGCAGGTCGAACTCGTTTGCAGCAATCGATTCACTTGCTTCCTCCACTGCCGAAACCAGCTCCAAGTGCCAGCGGCCATCCGCTTCCGGCAGGATCAGGCGGAGCGGAGCGTCGTGGGCGTTCACTCCAACATAGATGTGGTCTCGAGGTTGCGTGCAGCGCAGCTCCATGCCGAGAAAACGCCGGTCATGCCGATACCAGTCGCCCTCGTCGAAGCTCCGGGCGTCCTCCCGGCGCCAGATGACGGTGGCGCCGTCCAGGAACCGGTCCTGGTGCAGGGCAGGATGCGCCTGGCGCAGCGCGGTCAGCCGGCCCACCAGCTCCGCCAACCCCTCGGCTTCGGGCGGCAGGCTCGACCAGTCCAGCCAGTTGATCGCGTTGTCCTGGCAATAGGCGTTGTTGTTGCCGCCCTGGGTGCGGCCGAGCTCGTCGCCCATGGTCAGCATCGGCGTGCCGCGCGCCAGGATCAGGCAGGCCATGAGTGCCCGCATGTCGGCGCGCCGAAGGGCAATCACCGCGGGGTCGTCGGACGGTCCCTCCACGCCATGGTTCCAGGAGCGGTTGTTGTCGGTGCCGTCCCGGTTGTCCTCCAGATTGGCCTGGTTGTGCTTGTGCTCGTAGGAGACTAGGTCGCGCAGGGTGAAGCCGTCATGGGCGGTGACGTAGTTGACGCTGACGGACGGCCGCCGCGCACCGAACAGGTCCTCCGAGCCCGCGAGCCTGGTCGCGAGCTGGCCGACCATCTCGTTCTCGCCGCGCCAGAAGCTGCGCAGGTCGTCGCGGAACCGGTCGTTCCACTCCAGCATCCCATCCGGGAAGTTGCCGGTCTGCCAGCCGCCCGGCCCGATGTCCCAGGGCTCCATGATCAGCTTCAGGTCGGCCAGCACCGGGTCCTGCTGCAGCGCCATCAGGAACGCGCCGTCCCGGGCATAGCCCGCAGGCGTCCGCGCGACCGTGACCGCCAGGTCGAAGCGGAAGCCGTCGACGCCCAGGCTCGCCCAGTAGCGCAGCGAGTCCATGACCAGCCGCAGCACCGGTGCGCGCTCAGTGGCCAGCGTGTTGCCGCAGCCGGCGTCGTTCAGGTAGTAGCGGCGGTTGCCTGGATCGAGGCGGTAGTAGAGGGCGTTGTCCAGGCCGCGCAGCGACACGGTCGGGCCCAACTCGTCGCTCTCGGCGCTGTGGTTGTAGACCACGTCGAGGATCACCTCGATGCCCGCCTGGTGCAGCCGCTCGATCGTCGCCGCCAGCTCGTCGGCCGGCCCGTCTGCCTGGCCATCCACCAAGTAGCGTGGCTCCGGCGCAGAATAGGCTGCCGGGTTGTAGCCCCAGTAGTTGCTCAGGCCGGCATCGGCCAGGTGCCGCTCGTCCAGGATCGCGTGGACGGGCAGGAGCTCCAGCGTGGTGACGCCCAGCCGGCGCAGATGATCCAGGACCGGCGGCTCGGCGAGGGCGGCGAACCTGCCGCGCAGCCGCTCGGGCAGGGCCGGATGCAGTCTGGTCATGCCCCGCACATGGGCCTCGTAGATCACCGTGTGCCCGAACGGCGTGCGCGGCCGGCTGTCCGGGCGCGGTGCGACCGGTGCGGTCACGATCGCCTTGGGCATGTCGCGCGCGCTGTCCGAGGCGTCGAACGACAGGTCGGCGTCCGCCGCACCGCGCCGGTAGCCGAACATGGAGGGTGTCAGGCGGAACGGCCGGTCGATCGCCTTGGCGAACGGGTCGAGCAGCAGCTTGTTGGGGTTGAAGCGGTGCCCCGCATCCGGGGCATAGGGGCCGTGGACCCTGAAGCCATAGCGCGTGCCGGGCCCGATCCCCTCGATCCGGCCGAACACCACGCCGGCGGCGCGGTCCGGCAGGGTCAGCCTGGCGAGCTCGGTGCCGCCTTCCGCGTCGAACACGCAGAACTCGACCCGCTCGGCATGCAGCGTCGGCAAGGCGACGTTGACGCCGTCCCCGTCCAAGGTGACGCCCAGCGGGTTGGGGCGCCCCGGGAGGACCCGCAGGTCCACTCAGGTGATCACGCTCGGTGCGGCACGTCCGGTGCGCGCGCGGATGCCGGCGATCTGCTCGGCGGTCTCGATGAGGTCGGCCAGCACGTCCTGGGTATCCAGATCATGGCGGGTGGGGTCGGGTTCGTAGCGCTCGAGATAGAGACGCAGCGTAGCGCCGGCCGTGCCGGTGCCGGACAGGCGTAGCACGATGCGCGACCCGTCCTCGAACAGGATGCGGATGCCCTGCTTGGTACTCACCGAGCCGTCCAACGGGTCCTTGTAGGTGAAGTCGTCGGCCCGGGCGATGCCGCGGCCGTTGACGATCCGGCCGGACAGCTCGCTCAGGCGGCCGCGCAGCTCCTCGACCAGCGCGTTCGCCGCCGCGGTGTCGACCTCTTCGTAGTCGTGGCGGGTATAGTAGTTGCGCCCGAAGCTGGCCCAGTGCTCGGTGACGATCTCCTTCACCGACTGGCCGCGCACCGCCAGGATGTTCAGCCAGAGCAGCACGGCCCAGAGCCCGTCCTTTTCCCGGACATGATCGGAGCCGGTGCCGGCACTCTCCTCGCCGCACAGCGTGGCCATGCCGGCATCCAGCAGGTTGCCGAAGAACTTCCAGCCGGTCGGCGTCTCGTAGCAGCCGATGCCCAGCTTCTCGGCGACTCGGTCGGCCGCAGCGCTGGTGGGCATGGAGCGGGCCACACCCTTGAGCCCGCCGGCATAGCCCTTGGCCAGGTGCGCGTTGGCGGCGAGCACGGCTAGGCTGTCCGAGGGTGTCACGAAGATGCCCTTGCCGATGATCAGGTTGCGGTCGCCGTCGCCGTCCGAGGCAGCACCGAAATCCGGCGCGTCCGGCTCCATCATCAGGTCGTACAGCTCCTTGGCATGGACCAGGTTCGGGTCGGGATGATGGCCACCGAAATCGGGCGAGGGCGTGCCGTTCACCACCGTGCCGCGTGGGGCGCCCAACGCCCCTTCCAGGATGGCGTGCGCATAGGGGCCGGTCACCGCATGCATCGCATCGAAGCGCATCCGGAAGCCGGACGCGAACAAGGCGCGGATCCGGTCGAAATCGAACAGGTTGACCATCAGGCCCAGATAGTCCTGGACCGGGTCGATAACCTGGACGGTCATGCCCTCGATCACCGTCCTGCCCAGCCGGTCCAGGTCGACGTCTGGCGCGTCCGAGATCCGGTACTCGGTGATCGCCTGGGTCCGGGTGAAGATCACCTCGGTGATCTTCTCCGGCGCCGGCCCGCCATTGCCGATATTGTACTTGATGCCGAAGTCGGCATCCGGCCCGCCCGGATTGTGCGAGGCCGACAGGACGATGCCGCCAAAGGCCTTGCGCGCGCGGATCACGCAGGAGGCGGCCGGCGTGGACAGGAGGCCGCCCTGGCCCACCAGGAGGCTGCCGAAGCCGTTGGCCGCGGCCATCTTGATGATGGTCTGGATGGCCTCCCGGTTGAAGAACCGGCCGTCGCCGCCCACCACCAGCATCTTGCCCTGGCGGTCCTCCAGGCTGTCGAAGATCGACTGGACGAAGTTCTCGACATAGTGCTCCTGCATGAAGACCGGGGTCTTCTTGCGCAGGCCGGACGTGCCGGGCTTCTGGTCGGAAAAGGGCCGGGTCTCGATCGTCTGGATGGTCATGTCGCCGCTCCGCTCTCGGGCACCAGGGTCCGGTACAGGCTGGCATAGGCCCCGGCCCGCACCTCCCAGCCAAGCTCGCTGGTCATCCCGTTGCGCTGCATCTTCCGCCATTGCCCGGGCTGCCGGTAGAGCTCGATCGTCCGGTAGATGGCATCGCGCAGGGCCTCGGCCGTCACCGGGTAGAACTGCACGCCCGTGGCCACGCCCGCCAACAGTGCCGCGTCGTTGGCGTCGATCACCGTGTCGGCGAGCCCGCCCACCCGGCTCACCACCGGGATGCAGCCGTAGCGCAGCCCGTAGAGCTGGATGAGCCCGCAGGGCTCGTACCGGGACGGGACCAGGATCGCGTCCGCTCCGGCCGCCAGGAGATGCGGGAACTCCTCGCTGTAGCCCAGCACGCAGGCGATTCGGCCGGGATGACGCTCGGCCAGGCGCGCATAAGCACCCTCCTGCTGCATGTCGCCGGCACCCTGCACGACCAGTTGGCCGCCGGCTTCCAGCAGGTGCGGCACTGCCT